>JAULZL010000183.1:0-1569 GCA_032117355.1 Candidatus Nanopelagicales bacterium | reverse complement strand
ATCTCGCTGAAGCCGCTCGCCTCTCCGGTGACCGATACGGACCGGGGTACGCAATTCAAGCGTGCATCGACCGTCTGAACCTGGCCGACTTGTGTCTCACCTGGGCACTTGAATTGGATGCCGCGAATGATCGTGACGCGGCATCCGTCCATGCCGAGCGCGGATGGGCCCATGCGCAGGCTGCGATCGACATGGCGGACCAAGGCCCGTGGCCCTCCTTCCTCTCGTACGGACGAGTCCTCGCGGCAGGCTGCCAGGCGCTCATGCATCCGAAGTCACCAGACGCCGGCGCGTTCACTGACGTCGGGCCGGAGATTGACGCCGCGCCGAGCGGGAGCCTCGTGAGGCGGGCGCTGCCATGGCTCGTTCGTGCCCGCATCAGCCGACTCACGGGAGATGCCGAGGGTGCGAGGGATGCCGCCCTCGCTGCGGCAGCCGGAGCTGCAGGGAGTGACCCGTTCATGGGACTCCTTGCCGCCCGTGAAGGGCTGCTCATCGATGGGCAACTCCAAGCGGACGGCATGTCGTACTCGATGTTGATGTGGCAGCAGTTCCAGACTCAGCGCAAGGAGTTCGTGGCGGCCCACCGGGCAAGCATCGAGCTCGATCGCCTTGAGCGGCAGCATACGGAGATCGCGCAGGCGAGGGCTGCCCTTGAGTCTGCCCTCGTGAGCGCCCTCGCCGAGGAGGAGGTGCTGCAACGCGCGGCGAATAATGACCCACTCACAGGACTTCTCAACCGCCGCGCCTTCACCCGATCCCTCGCGAACTCGTTGTCATGGCGCGACTCGGTGAGTCCGATGGCGGTTGCATTCATTGACCTCGACGATTTCAAGGGCATCAACGATCTTCACGGCCATTCGGTGGGCGACGACGTCCTGCGCCTCGTTGCCGACCGTCTCACGTCCTGTATTCGGGAGGGTGATCTTCTGGCGCGATTCGGCGGAGACGAATTCGTTGCCCTGGTGCAGGTACCCCAGGACGGGCGGTCGCTCGATGAGTGGGGACTGAGGGTCCTCGCCACCCTCGCCGTCCCGTCGACGTTTGGCGGCGTGGAGCGGCGCGTGAGTGCGTCCGTGGGCATGTGCATCGTTGACCCTAGGAGGCTCCCTGATGTCGAGGAGATCATTCGTCAGGCGGACGCTGCGATGTATGCAGCCAAGGGGCGCGGGGCGGGGAGCGTCGAAGTTCGCCGAATGGGGTGACTGACCCACCCTTCGATTGACAGGAAATGTCTGGACGAATCAAGTGGAGGTGGGCAAGCCCGCCACGCGGATGAACTCACGGGCCGCGGCCACCCGCGCGCTGCCCTCCCCCGTATCGACTGCGCCGATCAGTGCCATGGTCCGGGTAAGGACGTTGTGCACCGCCCGTGATGTCGTGCCGCGCTCGTCAGCGATCTGCTGGTTCGACATGCCGAGTGCCACCATGCGCAGGACCTCTACCTGGGTCCGTGACAGGCCGGCCAGCGGACGGTCCGGGTCGAGGTCCTCACGCGGAATGTCGATGCTCGACCGACCCAGTACCGCGTTGAGTGCCGCCACGAGGGCCTTCGGTTCGGCCAGTCGG
>JAULZL010000182.1:0-3023 GCA_032117355.1 Candidatus Nanopelagicales bacterium | reverse complement strand
CCCGATTGCCCAGACCAGCATCCGACCGAAGGCTGTTGTCCCACGCTCGAAACTCGTCGTCACATCGGCTGCAGCCAATTCGGCGCTCAGCGCACCGAAGGTGGTGTGGCTCCCCGTCCGCATCACTAGGACTGAGCCACGACCACTCACGACATGGGTGCCCGCGAATACGGCTGTACTCCGGTCCTCCCCGGCGCGTACCTCGAGTGAGGCCAATTCGGCTTCCGCGGCCGACTTTTCAGCGGGGTAGCTCTCACCCGTGAGAGCGGACTCATCGAGAAGCAGGTTCGTGCACTCGAGAATCAGGCAGTCCGCCGGGACGAGATCCCCAGCTCTCAGGGCGACCACATCCCCCATGACGACCTCGTCCAAGGGGACGGACACCTCCAACCCGGCGCGCATGACCTCAACAGCGATGTGGACCCGGCGGGTGAGCAACTCCAGGGCATGATCGGCTCGGTTCTCCTGCCAGAAGCCAATTGCCCCACTGGCAAGAATGATCACGAGGATGACCGCCCCGTCTATCGGGTCTCCGATGACCATCGAAAGGGCGGTGGCCGCAATCAGAATCAAGATGATGGGGTTCGCGAACTGGCTGACCAGCAGTCGTACGTGACCCTTACTCGCTCTTGGTGTTGTGCTGTTCGGTCCGTCTCGGGCAAGGCGCAGGTGCGCCTCCTCGACTGAGAGCCCACCTGATTTCGAATCCGTGGCGGAAAGTGCCTCGGGGATCGTGAGGGTCCAGAAGGGCGCACCGATTCCAGGGTGCACCGCGTCGGCCATTCTTGGAGTATCGCCGCGGGGTGTCGGATGCCTGTTGAGTCGCGCCGCGGAGTGTGTCCAATGACCGGATGAGCACGCGGTGCCGGGGATGGAGTTCCGCCTCAGATGCAGGGAAGGGGAATCAGGGGAAGAATGCGGAAGTCATGAACTCTTCCCCTGGCACGGATACTGATGTCCTCATCGTCGGGGCTGGCCCTGCTGGGTCTGCGACAGCCACCTGGGCGGCACGTGCCGGGCTGAGCGTCATGCTCGTTGACGCTGAGACCTTCCCCCGTGACAAGCCCTGTGGTGACGGGCTGACTCCGCGAGCGATCGCGGAACTGGACGCGCTGGGGCTGACTCCATGGCTGACCGGTCGGGCCCGAAACTTCGGCCTGCGGGCCGCGGGGTTCGGCCAGACGCTCTACCTGCCTTGGCCGGGTGGTTCCCTTCCCCGACATGGCGGGGCCGCACCTCGGCTTGAACTCGACGCGGCGATCCGTCGGGTCGCGCTGGAGGCAGGTGCGACTCCTCTGGACGGCCATCGTGCGGTGGACGTCCGAATGGAGGGTGGGCGGGTTGCCGGAGTGACTTTCGCGACGGGCTCAGGCAAGGCAGTGGTGCGCCGCGAGATCACCTGCCGTCGACTCATTGTTGCGGACGGGGCTCGGTCGCAACTGGGCCGCAAGCTTGGTCGCACCTGGCACCGATCAACCGTCTATGGGGTGGCAGCGCGTGGCTACGTAAAGAGCCACCGCAGTGACGACCCCTGGATCTCCTCGCATCTCGAACTCCGGGGCGAGCAGGGCGAGTTGCTGTCCGGGTACGGGTGGGTCTTTCCGCTGGGCGATGGCGAGGTGAACATCGGCGTTGGGACGCTCGCGACAGCTAAGCGGCCCGCCGACGTCAACCTTCGGGGCTTGATCCAGCACTACACCGACGCCCAGCGAGAAGAGTGGCAGCTCGAGGGGGACGTACGTGCCCCATGGTCGGCGCTGCTGCCCATGGGCGGTGCCGTCAGTGGGGTCGCCGGCCCCAATTGGATGCTGGTCGGGGATGCGGCTGGCTGCGTGAACCCGCTCAACGGCGAGGGAATCGACTACGGGCTGGAGACCGGCCGACTGGCCGCTCACGTTATGGCGCAAACGATCCCCAATCCCCTACTGGACTATCAGGTCCAGTGGCCAGGGATCCTGCGCCATCACTACGGGACCGCGTTCTCCATCGCCAGGCGATTGGCGGGGATGCTTACCGTCCCCGGGTTCCTGCCAACCTTCGGCCCCGTTGGCATGAGGTCTCGATTCCTGATGACTATCGCACTTCGAGTCATGGGCAATCTTGTGACTCCGCAGGATGCGGACATCACCGCGCGCCTGTGGCGCACTGCGGGTCGGACGAGCATTCGGTTCGACGATCGTCCACCGTTTTCCTAAGCACCATCGCTCCAACTGTCGGGCACGCCGATTCAGAAACTCCAGTCCTCGGTCAGCAGACCCTCCTGCATCGACATCCGCAGTGGCTCCATCCGCAGCACTGCGGGTGGGCCGTCCAGTAGGGCAGGGATGGCGTTCATCAGAACCGCGAAGCCTGCCGCCGACTGGTGGGCGATCTGCGCCTGTTCGTCCTTGAAAACCTCGAAGAGCCAGACCGTGTTCTCGGCGTCCGGATCAAGGGAAACGACGAAGACCTCAGTGCCTGGCTCCTCGGCGAGGCCGTCGGTATAGGTATTCAGGACCTCAAGGAGCGCCGGGCGCATCCCCGCCTGGCAGTTCAGCCGCACCAGCATTGAGCGCCTGCCTGGTAGCAACACCTGAACGGGCTGCTCGGATGCGGTTTCAGCCATCACTCAAGCCTTGTTCGCGAGGTACCACTCGTAGGTGCTGGCGAGGCCGTCGCGCAGTGAGATCTCCGGTCGCCACCCCAGGTCGTTGATCCTGCTGGTGTCGAGCAATTTGCGGGGCATTCCGTCCGGCTTGGAGGTGTCCCACTCGATCATCCCCTCGAAGCCGACGACGTCAGCGACGGCCTCGGCGAGTTCCTTGATGGGTAGGTCCTCACCCCAGCCGACATTGATCGTTTCGTGCGAGTCGTAGGACTGCAGCAACATCAAGCAGGCCTGGGCGAGATCGTCGACATGAAGGAATTCCCGGCGAGGGGACCCCGTCCCCCATACAGTGACCGATGACGCACCCGTGATCGACGCCTCATGGAATCGACGGATGAACGCGGGCAGCACGTGCGAACTCTGCAGGTCGAAGTTG
>JAULZL010000181.1:0-3201 GCA_032117355.1 Candidatus Nanopelagicales bacterium | reverse complement strand
AAGGCGATCGAGTCTTGGACGATTCCGCCGGGTTCGGGCTCGACCTGGTCGACAAGCATCAGTGCCATGTCTGACCAGACCAGGGTATTCCGAGCTGTTCCGGTCACTGCCCCCTGAGGCCATTGCCCCATCGGTGAACGGAGTGGGGCTCCCAACCGTTCGCTTCCGGCGCGGCTAAGAGCCGGATGACGCGCGGACCAGGGTTGTTGTCCAGCGCTTGCTCACGACCTTGCCGCCAGGCAAGCGCACACCCGAGACGGTGACGTTCACCGGGTAGTCCGCACTTGGTGCCGATCGATAGTCGGCTGGAAGCGATGCTTCCCACGTGAGGGTGTTGTCGGCGTAGCCGCTTGCGATCTGGTTCTTCTTCACCGTGATCGTGCGTCCGTCGTGCGTGGTCATTGCTACTCGTGCACGAGTGAAGTCCGCCTTCGGGTAGGACAGGGACCAGCGGCCCTCCGGCTCCAGCTCTCGGGGAAAGGCACCGGGCGTGGGCCATGACACCCAGGCCTTGCCGCGCTGGGCGATGAAGGGTTCGGGGATGACAACGATCGTGTTTGAGACATCGGTGTCGCCAGTCCCAATCTCGGTCAGCCCCTGCCAGAGCAGCCAGCGGCGATGGCCGGCGAAGATGTTCCCGTCTCCGGGGTCTGTCATGTAGCCGAGGACGGCGCGAGGGCCCGTCGACTGGGGCACGGCTGCTCCTGAACTGGACCAGCCGAGTGACAGATTTCCGCGGCTGGCTCCGTCATAGCCGGACTTCGTCCAGCACCGAGAGTCCTTTGCCGGTCGGTGCGACAGCGTCTCATTGGCTGCCATGATGAGCGCCGAGGCTTGGGCATCGATGCTTCTGGCCGGATTGAGGGCGACCTGAGAAAGGCCAGCGAGCTTTCGCATGTAGTTCACGGCAGCCAGAGTGGCGTCGGCATTCTCCTGGGAGATGGTTCCCGGATCGCATGCAGGAACGTTGCCGGTAAAGCCGGTCGGCACGTTCAGCAGCGGCTCGAGCATGGTCTGATAGTCAGCGATAACCTGCGCCCGGTCGGGAGTGTCGGCTGCTTGGCTGGGAACTGCCAGGATCGTGGATAACGTGGACAGCAGGCCCATTGCCAAAGCGGCCGAGAACAGCGTTCGTTGCCTCATGTCCGACTCTCCCTCGCTTGAACCTTGGGCAGTATCGCCCTGACACCGAGTATCGGTTGACTGGTCAGCAATGTCCAATGTCGTCTAGCGCCGCGCCTCGTCGAACTCGCCTCCACGCTTATATACGTGTGAGTTACGTGTGTACGAGTCACATGTCTGATCGCGCGAGGCGCCCACGGGATCTCCCTGCGGACCGCAGCACGAGGAGACCATCGCAATGGCTACGAAGAAGAGCGCGACCAACGAGGCCCCGGCCATCAAGGATGTACCTAGGCGGGCTTCACCTGCGGCTCCTACCAGAATGGGCACAACCTCCCGTACGCCCCGATGACCAAAGCGGTCCCCGACGTGACCCACCACTGTCCGCACGCATCACCTGCCGCGAGGGCGGGGCCGCGTGCTAATCGACCTGCGCAGCTTCCTGCCTGAGGACTCGAGCGCGCCCGAAGACCCAGGTACCGGCAAAGCCGATGAGCAGACCGACGATCACGCCGATGTTCGCGACGCGCCATGCCGAGTCGGACGAGATCCCGAGGAATTCGAAGAGGAATCCCTGCCAGCCCAGGATCGGGAAACTGCCATCGGATTCGACGAGACCCCAGCCGATGACCGTCCCGGCGATCATGCTGAGCAGCGCAGGCCAACCGACGGAGCCGTACCGACCGCTCGCGCGGAAGAGGTCCGGCCCCGAGTAGTCCTGTGTTCGGCAACTGGCATCCGCCAGGAAGACTCCTACCCATGCCGCTAGCGGCACCCCGAGGAAGATCAGGAAGCTCTCGAAGGGCCCGAAGAACGAGCCTGAAGACAAGAGCAGGTAGAGGCTGCCCAGCGTCATCAGCACTCCGTCGATACCGGCGGCCACCGCACGGGGGACTTTCAGGCCCAGGGTGAGCAGCGTGAGTCCGGACGAGTAGAGATCCATGGCGCCGGATCCGGTGCCTCCCAGCGACAGGACGAGGAGGAAGGTCAGCAGCACGAGGTAGGACGTGGGCAGCAGGGACATCAGCGCGCCGACGGGGTTGTCGCTCAACTCCCCGGTGAGGCTCGGAGTGGAAGCCACCAGCATGAGTCCGTAGACGACCAGGATGGTGGGCACCAGGCTGCCAGCGCACGTGGTCCAGCCGACGATGGCCCGGCCGGATGACGACCGTGGAAGGTAGCGTGAGTAGTCGGCGCCGCTGTTCGTCCAGCCGATCCCGAAGGCAGTCATTGCGACCACCATCGCCCCGACGAAGCCAGAGATGCTGAGGTCGCCGAGTGAGGCGAGCGAAGACCAGTCCACGTTGCCGATGGTCATCGCGATGTAGGCAACGGTCATCAGGATGCAGGCGACCGTGACAACACCTTGAAACCGGGTTACCAGGCGAAAGCCGAAGACGCCGGCCACCACGATCACGGCAACCGCGATCATGAACACGACGGCTTCTACGCCGGTGCCGTCATACCAGCCGAGCCGCTGAAACACCGTGGTGGCCGCGAGCACTGTCGTGACGACGATGACAATCTCCCAGCCCACGAGCGTCAGGTAGGAGACGAAGGTCGGTACGAAGTTGCCGCGTATGCCGAAGGCAGCGCGCGAGATGACCATCGTCGGGGCGGAGGCGCGCTTGCCCGCCAGGCTCACCCGCCCAACGAGGAAGAAGGAGATGCAGATTCCCAGGACTGCCGCAACGGCGGTCGGGATGAAGCCCATCCCGAACACGACGAGCAGTCCGGCGATCGAGACATTGAAGAGCGAGATGCTGGCGGTCGCCCATGGCCAGAAGAGGGATCGAGGGGTGCCGTGTCGCTCGTCTTCGGGGATGACATTGATGCCGTTGAGTTCAACCTGCAAAGCTGGCGGGCTCGTCGTCCGCACGGGCTCGCCTAGAAGCGCCTTGGTAGACATGGAACGGGAGCGTACTTCCCGGATGTGGCCAACCAGCCCCATTACGGGCGAAATCCATGGGTGCTACCAGAGGAAGTGATGGCCATCCTGTGCAGTCACCGGGGCCAGTACCCCGAACTCGGCCCGGACGTCCGCCAGACGCATCGGTGCGAGTTCGAAGTGATCGACCA
>JAULZL010000180.1:0-4976 GCA_032117355.1 Candidatus Nanopelagicales bacterium | reverse complement strand
CATGAACCGCGAAGACGAAGCGCTCCTCGACCTGGTAGCTCAAGGCACCCTTACCGAGGAGCAGCGCCAAGCGGTTCGAGTGGCCCTGGACAGGGCCGGCCAAGCCGAGCATGTCGGTCGACGGAGAATGCTGTCGGAGATCCTCGGCTATGTCGGCGGTGCGGTCATCATCGTGTCGGTTGCCTTCATCGTTGCGCAGGCCTGGGATCCGCTGGGCTCCACGGGGCGCGCGGTGCTCTTCGCGGCCATCGCCGCGGTCTTCTTCGTAACCGGCTGGATTCTTGGCCACCGTTTGGCGGGTGAGGCTGGGCGCCGACTCGCCGCCACCCTGATGACCGCAGCCGCCCCACTCCTTGCCCTCTCCATCGGAATCGAGTTGGACTGGCTGCTCGAGAGCCCCCTGTCGGAGACCGGTGATGACCCAGGTCTCGCCTGGACGGCGCCGGTCGTCATTCTGTGTTCGGCCGCTTGCGCCGGGGCCGTGGCGTTCATCGGATACCGGCGATGCCACTCCGCCCTCGGCAATATCGTCATGGGCATCGCCGCAGGCGCCGGCTCGTTCTCCATTGGCTGGCTGTTCACCGCGCTGGCACAGCAGAACAGTGATGCCATTCCCATCCTGGGTCTGGCACTCCTCATTGCCACTGGAGCCACCTGGCTCATCCTGAGCCTGCGCGGGGCGTTCCGCGAGCGGGTGGTCGGGCAGTTCGTTGGCATGTTCGAGATGCTGCTTGGCCTCCAGGGCCTACGCGACACTTTCGGGCCATCGTGGACGGTGCCCGCCCTCGTCCTGACCGGTGGAGTCGTCCTGATGACTGCCTATGCGCTGCTGCGTCAGTGGCCACTGCTCGTGGGTGGCGTGGCGGGGGTGATCATCGGTGGGTCGGAACTTCTCATCAGTCTGACCGAGGGAGTCGTGGCCGCGGTCAGCACCCTGGCCCTGGGTCTGGCCATGCTGGCCGCCGGCGTGGTGCTCCTTCGGGAGCGACGCCCGCCCGGTTAGCGGCCAGTCAATCCCATGACTTGAGCACCACGTGCACCAGAATTCACAGTGGTAACACTGAAGGAGACCCTGTGACCATTGCCCGTGAAGAGACTGTCTGGCTTCCCCGGCCGGGGGCTGTCTGGCCGGTTGAGGAGGAGATCTTTCTCAAGGCACATGAGGAAGCCTCATCGCGCGAATGGCCGGAGCTCGCGGACGCCACACCGATTGCCAGCCTGGGTCGACCAAGCCTGATCCGACTACGCCGCGGTCGACACCGGGTACCAGCCCGGTGGGGGCTTCGGGTTGGCCTCACAGCCGCGGGCCTGGCCGTCGCAGCGTCAGCCTTCGGAACAGGTTGGGCCCTTGGCCAGTCATGGTCCCGCGACGGTGGGCAATCCATCGCCCGTCAACTCGACACCTGGCGCGCTGAGGTACGCGACACCCTCCTGGGCGTGTGAACCGACCTGCAAGCTATCAGTCACTGCCCGTAGAAGACCCGCTCAACCACCTGCCGACCGCGACGAGTGATCCGCCGGTAGTCGTCTAGCAGCCGGTTCGACTCCTCCAACGGGTACCCGAGAACATGGGCGATTCCGCGTAGTTCCCGCATGGACGTTGGCACCATGTCAGAGGCCGATCCACGCACGAGCATGGCTGCATCACGCACTCTGGTCGCCATTCGCCACGATGCCCGCAGGGCTTCGGCATCACGTTGCTCGATGAGGCCCGCCTCACGGGCTGCCGACAATGACTCCAGGGTGCTGGTGCTGCGCAGGGCCGGTAGTTCGCCCGCGTGCTGGAGCTGAACAAGTTGCACGGTCCACTCCACGTCGCTCAAGCCACCCCGACCGAGTTTGGTGTGCAGGCTCGGATCCGCTCCGCGCGGAAGTCGCTCGGCTTCCATCCGAGCCTTCAGCCGACGAACCTCGCGAATCGCATTCTCATCGATGCCACCCGCCGGATAGCGCAGCCGATCAATCATCTCGACGAATCTCGCCCCGAGGCTGCCATCCCCCGCGATCGACCGTGCACGTAGCAGCGCTTGGGCCTCCCAGCCCGCCGACCACCGCTCGTAGTAGGCGGCATAGGACGCCAGTGAGCGCACGAGCGGTCCCTGTCGTCCCTCAGGGCGCAGATCAGCATCGACATCAAGCGGCGGATCACTTGACGGTGCCATGAGCAGGGTGCGCATCGCATTGGCCACCGCGAATGCGGCCCGGCCAGCCTCCGTCTCATCGGCGTCCGGTGCGCTCTCGTAGACGAACATGACGTCCACATCACTTCCAAAGCCGAGTTCGGCGCCACCGAAGCGACCCATGGCGATCACGGCCAGTTGCATGGGCAGCGGACCCTGCTCTTGCTCAACCATTGCCCTCGCCACTCGCAAGGCACCGGCGATGGTTGCCTCGCTGACATCTGACAGGGCGAGGCCGGCCTGCTCCTCTTCGGCCAGGTGAAGCAGGTCTGCGACCGCGATACGGAACAACTCCCTCCGTCTGAGCGCACGAAGGGCGGCGACTGCCACTACCGGGTCATCATGCCGGTCGGCTGCTGCGTGGACCTCCACGAGCAAGGCATCCAAGGAGCGCGGACGCAGGTCGGAATCATCGGCGAGCAGCGAGACGCTCTCCGGCGCATGCAGGAGCAGATCCGTCGCGTAGCGACTACTCGCCAGGATCTGGGCCATCCGCTCGGCTGCGACCGACTCATCGCGAAGGAGCCTGAGGTACCAGTGGGTGGAGCCGAGGGCATCGCTGATCCGACGGAATCCCAGCAGTCCGTCATCGGGATCCGGCGCATCGGCAAACCACCCAAGCATCACCGGCAACAGGGTGCGCTGAATGGCTGCGCGCCGGCTAACCCCTGAGGTCAACGCCTCAAGATGGCGCAGGGCTCCCACCGGATCGACATAGCCCAAGGCTCGAAGCCGCTGCTCGGCCGCAGCCGGGGTGAGCCGCGCCTCCCCGGCATCGAGCTTGGCAACCGCCTGCAGCAATGGCCGGTAGAAGAGCTTCTCGTGGATCCGGCGGACATCGCGAGCATGCTTCTTCCACGCAGCCGTGAGCTCAGGCACGGGATCGGCGCGGTAGCCCATCGATCGGCCCAGCCGACGCAGGTCCAGTTCGTGCTCGGGCATGGTGTGGGTTCGGCGCAGTCGATGGAGTTGGAGCCGGTGCTCCAAGGTGCGCAGGAATCGGTAGGCATCGGACAGCGACGCCGCATCATCGCGTCCGACGTATCCCCACACGGCCAGGGCCTCGAGGGCTACCAGGGTCGTCGGGCTTCGAAGCATGACGTCACTTCGGCCGTGGACGAGTTGAAGCAACTGCACGGAGAACTCGACGTCGCGTAGCCCACCGGGACCAAGCTTGAGCTCCCGATCGGCAATCTTGGCCGGGATGTGCTCCTCGACTCGCCTGCGCATGGCCTGTACGTCTGCGACGAAGCCATCGTGATCCGCCGCACTCCAGACGAAGGACGAGACAGCATCGACGTACCGCTGGCCAAGGTCGAGGTCCCCGGCTGCTGGCCTGGCCTTCAGCAACGCCTGGAATTCCCAGGTTTTCGCCCACCGCTCGTAGTAGCCGACGTGGGACGCGATCGTCCGCACGAGGACTCCCTGCCGCCCCTCCGGCCGTAGGTTGGGGTCGACCTCCCAGATCGATCCCTCCCCGGTCACCTCATGGCAGGCTCGCATCAATCCAGTCGCCAGGGAGGTTGCCGTCCGCAAGGCGGCCTGCTCGTCTGCGTCGACCGCCTCCGCGACGAAGATGACATCAACGTCGCTGACGTAGTTCAACTCCAGGCCCCCGCACTTGCCCATGCCGATGACGGCAAATCGGCAGTCGGCTGCGTCGGCCGGCAGGTCGGCTCGGGCGACCGCCAGTGCTGCATCGAGAACCGCGTCCGCGAGGTCGGACAGCCAGGCGGCCACCGCTTCCATCCCGGCGAGCTCAGAGAGGTCCCGGGCTGCGATCCCCAACAGACAACTGCGGTACTGGACCCGCATCGCGTTCAGCGCTTCCGGCCCGGTACTGGTCGCACGCGGTTCAGTGTGCGCAGGGTCGGCACCGACAGACACCAGCATGGCGTGGCGCAGGGCCAGCCGGGAGGGAGCAACGCTCAGTGACTCGACGTCGGCAAGCACCATCCACTGTTCGGGGTGCCGGACGAGGAAGTCACCGAGTGCTTCCGACATCCCGAGCAGGTCGAGTAGCCGGCCGAGGGCATCGGAATCGGCCGCAAGCGCACCGGCCAGCGCCATGTCCGCCGGACTCGCCTCAAGGATCCGATCCAACAGCAACAGGGCTTGATCAGGGTCGGCGACACTCGCCAGCGAACTGAGGACCTCGACTCCACCATCGCCGAGCAGCGCGGCCAGACTCGGCGATGACATAAGCCGCTCGGCGCGATCGATGTCGATCAGCCCAAGTCGCGTCAAGGCGGTGCGAAGCGACTCCGGGCGGGTCATCGCGAGGTCGAGTAGGACCGGACCAGATCGGCCCAGGCATGAGCCATTGGTCGCCAAGCCCGCTGTAAGTCCTCGCCAGCGTTCGCCACTTCCGCGATCGCCTCGGATATCAGGCGCCCTGACCTGACCTGGGCCTCATCCGCCTCCGAGGCCCAACTCGCGAACGTCACCGGATCAACCTCCGGATGCAACTGCAGGCCATAGGCGGACGCACCGAGTCGGAATCCCTGAACTCGGCAGGCCTCATTCGTCAGCAGCAGAACGGCTCCCGGGGGAAGCCGAGTCACGTGGTCCTGGTGCCACTGAGCAGCCGGGATTCGGTCACCGGTGGCCGAGACCGCTGCCATCACGGGATCACGACTTCCCTCCTCGGTGCGCGAGACAAAGGAGAGTCCGACTTCCGCGACCGGACCGAGCTCGACGAGGCCGTCATTCGCCGCCGCGAGCAACTGCGATCCCAGGCAAAGCCCCAGGACGGGAACGTCTCGCTCCACCGCATCGCGGAGCAAGGCCCGCTCC
>JAULZL010000179.1:0-2330 GCA_032117355.1 Candidatus Nanopelagicales bacterium | reverse complement strand
TTCCCTCTGCTGTGTGCATGAGGGACACCGCACCGGGAAGGCCACCCGTTGCGCGGATCTCAGCGTTGTTCTGAAAGGCAAGCAGATAGTCACGAGGGCCGTCCGCGCCCAAGATCGTTGGCATGATCTCTGTGGCGACCGTGGCAGCCGACAAGCCCTCAGCAGCCGACGTGACTTCGTCCAGGAGCTCGCGGTAGCGACTCCGCAGCGACGGCTCCAGGCTTAGAGGGTCGATCTCCTTCAGACGGCTAGCGGCGGCTCCGAAGGACCTCTTTCCTTCCGTCACCCTCGGGGTGAGTGACTCTAGCGCGACGAGGTTGATGGCACCATCGGATGGAGCAAGAGCATCCAAGTCGGCAGTGATACCCGTCAGCGGCTCTAGGCTGTCCTGAGCGAGTTCATCTAAGACCTCGGCGATCGTTCGGATCGCGTCGGCATCGTCACCGTACTTGGGAAGGAAGGTCAGTGCGCCCCAGGTCGCTCCGTCGGTCCGATCAGCGGCGGCGGATGTGTTCTGCTGGAGGCTGGACAGGGACCTGTCGATGCCAGCGTCGTCCGACTGCTCTAGGTACACACGGAGGTTGTGCGCGTCCGAGACCGCAGCACTTAACGACTGGTTCACCTTCCACGCCGTCCATCCGGACCACCCGGCAATACCCACTGCCACCAGCGCCGACAGGAGGACGACAAGACGCCAGCCATGAAGAAACCTCACGAATCCTGCCTCACTGCGCCTCGCTCGAGGAGCGTCCGTTAAACGTGCGAAAGGCCCCACGATGTCGTGGGGCCTTTCGAAGAAGCAAACTCCGGCTTTGTCAGCGCCTGCGGACGACCACCGTAAACGAGGTGCTGGAGCCTGCGTAGACCGAGTTTTCGGTGGGGACGTAGGTAACGGTGATCTCCCAGGTGCCCGCTCGCTGGAGCTTGAGCTTGACGCCGTCCTCTGCAGCCTTGACGCTGGCACCGCGGGACTTGAAGCCCTTGCCGTTGATGCGGTCGGCGGTGATCTTGACGGTGCCGCGCGGCTGACCGTTGCCGGCCGTCGAGACGTTGGCCGTGACCGTAAGGAACTTGCCGTCAACGCTGCCGGAGGCCGACGTGGAGGTCGGGATGCAGCCGGGGTAAGGGCAAGCGGCCGTGGCCGAGCCGGCACCGAACGCCACCAGGCCCATGGACATGAGGAGAGCGGCGAAGATGGCCGCGATGAGCTTCTTCATAGTGGGAGCCTTCCAATGACGGAACGGGAGAACTTGGCGTCTATGCCTCGAGTGCCCTATCAGATCATAGATCCGGCGGTTGTAGAACATCCGGCCCAAAAGAGGTGATCACAATTCACAAGATGGACACGCGCGCCCGCTCAAACGCTGGCGGTACTAGTACCAAAGTCCTGCGGCAAGCGGAATTTCAACTTCCTCCGGGTGCTCCAGTCTTCGGTGACTCAGGAGAGTCCGAGCAGTCTCCGAGCCTCTCCGGTCGTCATCAGCCTGCGCTGGGCCATCTCCCCCAGGCTTGCTGCCCGCCCGACGAGTTGAGCGTTGCTCTCCACGGGGATTCCACGGCTGATGGTCAGGACGTCCTCCATGCCGACGCGCAGGTGGCCGCCCTTGGAGAGCGCGGCCAGCGCCACGGGGAGTGTCGTGCGACCGATGCCCGTGGCGGACCACGAGGTCACCTCGGGCGGAAGGGTTGACAGCCCAGCGACGAGCGCGTCCGCGGTGCCCGGCATTCCGCCTGGAACGCCCATGACGAAGTCACAGTGGATGCGACCGCCGAAGGGGAGACCAAACCTTTCAATGAGGCGGACCAACGCGTGCGCCTGGCCGAGGTCAAAGAGCTCGAACTCGGGGACGATCTGACGCTCCTGGCTCAGCTCGTACAGCTCGCAGACGAAGGGCCAAGGATTGAGGAAGACGTCGTCCCCGAAGTTGGTGGTCCCCAAGGTGAGGCTGCAGGAGTCGGGCTCGGCGTCGAGGACCTTCAGCCGCTGGTCGAGCGGGTCGTGGACCGAGCCGCCGGTCGAGAGCTGCACGACCAGGTCGGTCGCCTCCCTGAGCGCCTGGACGGTGTCGGTCAGCAGCGCCAGGTCGAGAGTGGGCCGGTGCTCGGCGTCACGGACGTGGACGTGGATCATCGCCGCACCGGCCTCCTCGCACTCCTGGGCCGTCGCGACGAGCTCTTCGAGAGTGGTAGGTAGCTGAGGACAGTCCGCTTTGGAGGTCTCAGCGCCCGTGGGTGCCACCGTGATCAGCAGGGCGACACAGAAGACCACCCACCCCCCTGCACTCACGTAGTACACGGCGCCATCGCCTGGAACGCTGTCCCCGCCGTTG
>JAULZL010000178.1:0-1650 GCA_032117355.1 Candidatus Nanopelagicales bacterium | reverse complement strand
GATGCCAATGACGAGGGCAGAGATCCCGCGGCGGCATCGGCTCGGATCCCGCACGTGGCCTGGCTGGTGGCCAAGGAAGGACTTGGATCGGGGCCAGTCCTCGTCCAGACCCCTCGCCGTGGCTACCTGCCGACCCTGGCATGCCAGTCCTGCCGCGAGGTGGCTCGCTGCACGTGCGGCGGGCCCCTGATGCTGAGCTCGGCCTCGGGTGTCCCGGCCTGTGCCTGGTGCGGTGCACTTGCCAGCTCCTGGTCCTGCCTGAACTGCGGTACTGGACGATTGCGCGCCGCTGCGGTTGGCGTGGAGCGCACGGCCGAGGAATTTGGGCGTGCCTTTCCCGGGACGGCGATCATTTGGTCGGCGGGGGAGATGCAGAGGCGCTCCGTCGATGCGGCACCCGCTCTTGTAGTGGCGACACCAGGTTCTGAACCCACTGCTGAAGGCGGCTATGCAGCGGTGGTGATCTTGGACGCCCGATCACAGGCCCAGCGGGTGGCCCTGAGATCAGTGGAGGACACCGCGCACCGCTGGTTCTCTGCTGCGATGCTTGCTCGGCCCCGGGCGCATGTGGTGATCACCGCGGATCATGCCCTTCCGGGGGTTCAGGCCCTCGTGCGATGGGATGCCTCGTGGCTGGCGATTCGAGAATTACAGGATCGGCAGTCCGCCGGGCTGCCCCCGGCCCGGCGGTTCGCGTCGATCACCGGCGAGGCCGAAGACCTGGCCGACGTCATCGAGCGACTCGACCTGCCGCATACCGTGCTCGGCCCAGCCGATGGCCGCGCCCTCATTGCCGTGGATCGGGAATACGGCGCAGCCCTCGCCCGAAGCCTCCGATCAATCGCGGTCGCCCGGGCCACCCGCGGTCGTCGTCCGGTCAGCACGGTCCTTGACCCACGTGATCTGTGAATCGCACGACAGTCATGTCGCGGGCCCGGCCGCATACACTCCTGGCATGTCAGTCCAGCCCATCCGTCTGTTTGGGGATCCAGTTCTGAGGACGCCTGCCGCCCCTGTCGAGACCTTCGACAAGGAGTTGCGCAAACTGGTGAAGGATCTCACCGAGACGATGATGGACGCCCCAGGTGCAGGCCTTGCTGCCCCTCAGATTGGCGTCTCGCTTCGCGTCTTCACGTACTGGGTGGATGACGAGATCGGCCACCTGGTCAACCCCGATCTCGACCTCTCCGATGACGTCCAGGACGGCGAAGAGGGGTGTCTGTCCCTGCCCGGCCTGGCATTCGACACGGTGCGGGCCCGTAGCGTGGTCGCTCGCGGCATGAACATGCACGGCGAGCCGGTGATCCTCGAGGGCAGCGACCTGCTCGCCCGGTGCGTTCAACATGAGACCGATCACCTTGACGGCATCATCTTCATTGATCGCCTCGACGTCGCATCCCGCAAGGAAGCCATGAGACTGATTCGGCAGACCGAGTGGTTCGGTGAGCCGGCTCCGGCCATCCAGGCCAGCCCGCACCCGATCTCCTCCCGCTGGCTGTAGATGCGGATCCTCTTTGCCGGGACTCCGGATGTTGCTGTCGTTGCCCTCGAGGCGCTCGTCGGCTCCCGTCACACCCTGGCCGGGGTGATCACCCGGCCCGATGCACCGAAAGGGCGGGGGCGCGGCGTCAGTCGAAGCCCGGTTGCGGC
>JAULZL010000177.1:0-12023 GCA_032117355.1 Candidatus Nanopelagicales bacterium | reverse complement strand
CCTCCCGTAGGAGTCTGGGCCGTGTCTCAGTCCCAGTGTGGCCGGTCGCCCTCTCAGGCCGGCTACCCGTCGTCGCCTTGGTGAGCCACTACCTCACCAACTAGCTGATAGGCCGCGGGCCCATCCCTGACCGAAAAACTTTCCAACTCCGCAGATGCCTGAAGAGTTCATATCCGGTATTAGCACCTCTTTCGAAGCGTTATCCCGAAGTCAGGGGCAGGTTGCCCACGTGTTACTCACCCGTTCGCCACTGATCCGGCGGAGCAAGCTCCACCTTCACCGTTCGACTTGCATGTGTTAAGCACGCCGCCAGCGTTCGTCCTGAGCCAGGATCAAACTCTCCATAAATGAATGAGTTGTGAAACTGGCAAGACAGAGCTGTGTGCTCTTGTCTAACCAAAGGAATCCGTCTCGGTTCATCGCGTTACCGCGACCACCCCGAGAACGGGGTATTGGCATTGACATGTGACACGCTGTTGAGTTCTCAAGGAGCGGGCGCGCACCGTACTTCGGCTTCTCAGCCTCGTTTCGGGGCAACGTTCCTAACTTACAGATTTCATGTTGCCTGGTCAAATCCTCTTGGCAGAGGCTTAACCGGGATTCTGTTATCCGCTAGTTACTGCGGGAACCGGCCTGACTTGGCGCAACCTTTCGCTTTCGCGAGCTTTGCGGCTTGGTGTCCGTGCCTCCCTGGCAGTGGTCAAACCATAGACCCTGTTCGCAGACTGGGTCAAATCGCCCCTCTGCAGGCAAAGGTCTGGGCCTGTTCAGCAGAGGCGCACACCACCTACCGAGCGCTTGCCACGCCGCAAAACGAGCCACTGCCCAGCGAGGAAATCCCCCTGGGACGGCCGCCAATTCTCATCTGCGACCCGTTGGTTATTCACGTATGCCCCGCCCTCTGCAATGGCGCGTCGCGCGGCGCCCCTGCTATCAACCAGGCCGCTACGCACCAGCAAGTCCACGATCGACGGAAGTTCGCCGTTGACGATCTCCTCGGGACGCACTTCGCCATGTGGTGCTTCTCGCAAAGCCGCGGAAAGGGTGGCCTCAGGCAGGTCCGCAAGGTCTCCATGTCCAAAGAGCGCCCGAGCGGCAGCTTCCGCTCCCGCGCGCTCAGTCTCACCGTGAACCAGCACCGTGAGCTCATCTGCGAGGGCCCGTTGGGCTGCTCTCTCATGAGGACGCTCAGTGGTTGCGGCGATCAGATCCGCGATTTCCCCTACACCGCGCAGGCTGTACGTACGCAGCAGTGTCGGGACGTCTCGGTCATCTGCATTTATCCAGAATTGGTAGAACGCATAGGGGCTAGTCAGACTCGCATCCAGCCAGATGGTCCCGGACTCCGTCTTGCCGAACTTCGTGCCGTCTGCCTTGGTGATCAGTGGGGTCGTCAACGCGTGAACGGAGACCGCCTCAACGCGCCGGATGAGATCCACGCCCGCGGTGATGTTGCCCCACTGGTCCGACCCACCTGTTTGAAGGACGCAGTCGTGTCTCCGGTACAACTCGAGGAAGTCAAACGATTGGAGGAGTTGATAACTGAACTCCGTGTACGAGATGCCTTCCCGGGCCAATCGCGCCGCAACGGCTTCGCGGTCGAGCATTCGGTTCACGCTGAAGTGCTTGCCGATATCCCTGAGGAATTCGAGGACAGAAACGCCTTCCGTCCAGTCGTAGTTGTTGACCATGACAGCCGCATTGCTGCCGTCAAAGTCGTAGAAGCGCTCCAACTGCGCCCGGATTCCAACCACCCATTCCTCGACGACTTCCCGAGGATTGAGGGTTCTCTCCCCCGTCATCTTCGGATCACCAATCAGGCCGGTAGCGCCACCCACCAGAGCAAGGGGCCGGTGACCGAACTGCTGAAACCGCCGAACAGTGAGGATCTGCGCAAGATTCCCCAAGTGAAGGCTTGGTGCGGTCGGATCGAATCCGCAATACAGCGTGATCGGGCCGTTCGCGGCAGCTTCCCGAAGGGCTCCAAGGTCGGTGCTCTGCGCAACGAGTTCACGGGCCAAGAGTTCGTCGATGATGTCTGCCATGCCCACGGCGCCATCTTGCCGCACCGCCTCGCAGGTGCGCACCCGGCAGTTGAGCAGGCAAGGGATCAGAAACTGGATGGTCGTCCGGTGATCTCGCGCTGGCGAGGAGTTGCCGCACGATAGGGACTCACTGACTGCTCATCGAGAATGAAGAACCGCCACGGCGTCAGTGCGCCGGCGCCGGCAACCCCGGTTCGAGCCGAGGTGCCGATCCGCGTTGCCTCGACCGGTTCGGCCAGATCCAGTCGGATCGACGACTGGCGCGAGAGCATGTCGAGACCATCGAATCCTCCGGACGCGCCCAGCGCAGAGGCCAATCGCGCCGGACCTCTCGCCAAGTCATTCAATGTTCGCGCGGTAGGCCGTCGCTCCTGTGCAACGGGAATCCCTTCCACCACGGTGCCAGCCCGCAGGAGTACCGCTCCGGCTGTTCCCGACGGACGGGTGACCACGTTGATCATCCAGTGAATGCCATACGTGAAGTACTCGTAGCAGTGGCCAGCCGGACCGAACATCGTTGTATTGCGCGGGGTTTTTCGCCGGTGGGCGTGGGACCCGGGATCCTCGGCAATTCCTCCGTACGCCTCAACCTCGCTGATCCGCACCGAGACTCCTCGCCCAGCCACTCGCGTGGAGACGATGGCTCCCAATATCAGCGGCGCAACGTCCACGGCATGCCCGCTGAGAATCTTGCGGTTGCGCATCACAGAATCAGACTCCATCTAGTCCTCAGATTCCATTCAGCCCTCGGACTCGCTGACTGCCGCATGGTTTCGCTGACGTGCGAATCGGGTCCCTAGCGCGAGACCCATGCCCACGGCCGCGACCCCAACCGCGTCGGCAAGCAAATCCCGCCACTCGGCGGCGCGGTAGCCGAGGGAACCCTGGATGAGTTCCAGTGCACCGCCGATAGTCACGAGAACTGCCGCCGAAGCGAAGTAACGTCGCGTGACCTGCCCGGCAAGTAGGGTCGCCATGAGCAGCCCGTACGAAATCCCGTGCTGAACCCAGTCGGGGATGAGGGAGCCACGAGCGACTGCGGCTGGCGGAACCAGTGAGCCGGCGATCACCAGGACGAGGAGCAGCACGAAGGCGATCCGCCAGACTCGACCGCCCTGACCGAACCCGTCACGCACCTGAGTTCCACCGTAATCGCGCTGCGCCATGGTCCATTCGCAGAGCAGACAACTGCTCGCGAACTCGATCAGGCGCCGTTCCACCGAAGGAACTGCGCGAAGAAACCGAGCCGCTCGTTGAGAGCACCTCTCGCACACCAGACCCGAGGTGCCCAGACACGGCCGCCATCTCCTCGTCGGTGAGGTCCCACAATTCGACACCACGAGCCTCGGCCACGCGCACGCACTCTCCGGCGATTTCATGGGCTGAACGGAAGGGGACCCCTTCGCGAACCAGCCACTCCGCGATGTCGGTAGCCAGCGCATATCCCTGTGGCGCTGCCGCGGACATCCGCGCGGTGTCAAAGCGAAGCGTGGCGATCATGCCGGTCATGGCCGGCAGCACCAGGAGGAGTTGCTCAACCGTGTCGAAAACCGGCTCCTTGTCCTCCTGAAGGTCACGGTTGTACGCGAAAGGCAGCCCCTTGAGGGTCGCGAGCAATCCGGTGAGATTCCCGATGAGGCGTCCCGACTTCCCGCGGGCGAGTTCCGCGACGTCCGGGTTCTTCTTCTGGGGCATGATGGAGGATCCTGTTGACCAAGCGTCATCAAGCGTCGCCCAGCGAAATTCCCGGGACGTCCACAGGATTACCTCCTCCCCCATCCGCGACAGGTGAACGCCGAGCATCGCCGCCACGAACAGGAACTCGGCTACCCAGTCGCGATCACTCACCGCATCAATCGAGTTGCCCAGCGGCGAGTCAAAGCCCAGTTCGGCTGCGACAGCGCGCGGGTCGAGCCCGAGGCTGGAGCCAGCCAGGGCGCCCGCACCAAGGGGCGAGCGCGCAGTCCGACGGTCCCAGTCTGCAAGTCGTTCGAGATCACGTCCGAGGGCATGAACGTGCTTGGCCAATTCGTGCCCGAAGGACACCGGTTGCGCATGCTGCAGGTGGGTGAAGCCGGGAGCGAGGCTGTCCACATGTGCCTCCGCCTGATCGAGAACGGCCTCCTGAAGGTCGAGCACCGACATCGCCACAAGGCGGGCGTGATCCCGTAGGTAGAGGCGGAAATCGGTTGCCACCTGATCGTTACGACTCCGTCCCGCTCGCAGCCGACCTCCGAGCTCGCCCAGGACCTCGATGAGATGCCTCTCGATGGCCGTATGAACGTCCTCATCCTGCGGATCTGGCCCGACTCGACCGGTGCGAACGGCCTCGGCCAATTCGTCCAGGGCGACTTCGACCTCGGCGCACTCATCCGCTGAAAGCAGCCCGACCCGGGCCAGGATTCGCGCGTGCGCACGAGTTTGCCTGATGTCGTACGGCGCCAGTCTCCAGTCGAAATGCACAGAACGACTGAGCGCGGCCATGGCATCGGATGGTCCCACGGCGAACCGAGCACCCCACAGCCTCGTTGGTTCGCCGACCGGGATGTTCTGGGTCACGAATGCCTCCTGAGGTGTGGGCTGCGGCCACTGGCGAGCGCCAAGAGTCGCGTGCACATGGCCTCGGCAGCCGCGGTGGTGCGCAGGACAACGAGGACGGTGTCGTCGCCGGCAACCGTACCCACGATTCCGTCATCGCCGAGACGATCAAGGCAACCGGCGAGATACTGTGCGGCTCCTGGCGGGGTCCGCAGAACCGCGATGTTCTGCGCAGCCTCAGCGGACACGAGGACGTCCGCGGCGATACGGCCAAGGGCATCTGTCGACGGCTGAAGTCGCGTCACCACAGCGGCGTCGCGCAGCACGTACCGACCGCCTCCACTATTCGAGGAATCCTTGACGGCTCCAAGCGACTCCAAGTCGCGCGAGAGCGTCGCCTGGGTGACCTTGAAACCCTCGCTATCAAGCAGGTCCGATAACTGTGCTTGGGAGGTAACCTGCGTCGATTCGAGCAACTCAATGATTCTCGCTCGTCTGGCGGCCATTGTCTGCGGAACGCGGCTCGGCTCACGGCTCACGGTGATCACGAGTCCGGTCCTGCGAGTGACGCCATTGCCTGCTCCCAACGTGCCATGGCCTCTGCCACCTCCTCGTCGCAGATGGTCAGTGCCGGGGCGAGTCTGATCGCATTCGGCGCAACGGCATTGACGAGGAGGCCATGTGAGCGGGCGGCCTGCTCGACCTCTGCTGCACTATCCGTGCCTAGGACAGCGGCCAGCAGGAGACCCCGCCCGCGAACATCGACCACTCGGCCACCAGAGCGGCTGCGCAAATCCGCCGCGAGCCTGTCATGCAGTTCGGTTGCGCGGGCCAGCAGCCCATCTCCCTCGATCACGTCCAGGACTGCATGGGCCGCCGACGCTGCGATCGGGTTGCCGCCGAACGTGGACCCATGTGAGCCAGGGGTGAACATCGTCGCGGCTGCGCCGATTCCAACCACCGCGCCGATGGGCAGCCCACCCCCGAGACCCTTGGCCATCGTGATGACATCCGGGATGACAGCCTCGTGCTGGAATCCCAGCCAGGTGCCCGTCCGGCCCACCCCGGTTTGGACCTCGTCCAACACCAGCATGGCACCGACGTCATCGCAGGCCCTCCGTGCGGCGAGCAGGTATCCATCGGGCGGCACGAGCACGCCACCCTCCCCTTGAATCGGCTCCAGGAAGACAGCTGCTGTCGTACTGCTGATGGCACTTCTCAAGGCCTCCGCGTCGCCGAAGGGAACGCCAATAACATCCCCCGGCAAGGGTCGGAAGGGATCCTGCTTCGCAGGCTGCGCCGTCAGGGCAAGGGCGCCCATGGTTCGTCCATGGAAACTTCCGTGGGCCACGATCACCTGTTGCCTACCGGTCAGCCGGGTCAGCTTGAAGGCGGCTTCATTTGCCTCTGCCCCGGAGTTGCAGAAGAAGACCCGGCCCTCCACGCCGGCCATCTCGATCAGCCGCTCAGCGAGTTCAATTCCGGGGAGGGTCGCGACGAGATTGCTGGTGTGCCCCAGGGTTGACAGCTGCTGGGTGACGGCGTTGATGATCGCCGGGTGCGCGTGACCGAGGGCGTTGACGGCGATGCCTGCGATGAGATCGAGGTATTCGTTGCCAGTGTCATCCCACACCCGCGAGCCGGAGCCTCTGACGATCAGCACCGGCGGGCGACCGTAGTTGGGCATCATCGCGGTCTGCCAGCGATGCGACCAGGTAGCCGTCTGCGAGACGGGAGCGGTGGCATCGATCATGGCCGAGTACCGGGCGCTGGAGATGAAGGCGTGACAATCGTCCCGTCAATCGTCCGTGAGAAGGCCTCCCGCAGGATCGCGTGGGGCACCCGTCCGTCGATAACCTGAGCCCTACCTACCCCGCCCTCGACGGCGCGCAAGCACGCCTCCATCTTCGGCCGCATGCCGGTCTCCAAGTCGGGCAGCAGATTGCGTAGCTCGTCGACGCTGATCGACGAGACGACCTCGTCACTGCTTGGCCAGTCGGCATAGAGGCCCGCAACATCGGTTAGCACTATCAGGGCCCGAGCCCCCAGTGCCACGGCAAGGGCGGCGGCCGCCGTATCGGCATTCACGTTGTGAGTGACCCCAGCGGCGTCCCGAGCAACCGTGGAGACCACGGGAATGTAGCCGGAGTCCAGCAACTGCTCGACGAACTCAGGATGCACCTTGACGACATCCCCGACGAGTCCGATGTCCACCTGCGCGCCGTCAACCATCGCGAAAGTCCGCTCAGCAGTGAACAGTCCCGCGTCCTCACCGGACAGCCCCACGGCGAAATGACCGTGGTGGTTGAGACGTCCGACGAGTTCCCGCTGCACCTGGCCCACCAGAACCATCCCGACCACGTCCATGACTTCCGGGGTGGTGCGACGCAGCCCGCCGACGAATTCGCTGGCCACGCCAAGGCGATCAAGCATGGCCCCGATTTGCGGCCCTCCCCCGTGGACGACCACCGGTCGTAGCCCAACCAGCCTCAGTAGGACGACATCCGCGGCGAACGCTGCCTGCAGGGCCTCCTGGGTCATCGCGTTGCCGCCGTACTTGATCACGATGACGGCCCCCTGGTTCTCCTTGATCCAGGGCAGGGCCTCGGCGAGGATCGCGGCCTTGGCATGCTCATCACCCGGTGAGGCTGTCATCGTGCTGCTCCTAGGTTGCATACGCCGAGTTCTCGTGGACGTAGTCGGCCGTCAGGTCGTTGGTGAGGACGGTGGCTGCGGAGCTTCCTGCCGACAGGCGCACGCGAATTCTGACCTGCCGACCGGTGAGGTCCACCAGGTCTCGGTCCTCGCCGACGGCACCCTGCCGGCAGACCCAGACTTCGTTCATTGCCACGTCGACCTGCTCCGGCTCGAAGGCGGCATTGCAGGTACCCAATGCGGAGAGCACCCGCCCCCAGTTCGGATCCTCGCCGTGGATCGCGCACTTGAGCAGGTTGCTGCGGGCAATTGCTCGGGCGGCGCAGAGGGCGTCCTCCACCGAGGCGGCCTGCTCCACCTCGATGGAAATATCCTTCGAAGCGCCTTCCGCATCGCCAATGAGTTGCCGTGCGAGGTCGGCGCACACAGCAGTTAGCGCTGCCACGAAGGAATCCGAGTCCGGGGCCACGCCGCTCGCGCCGCTTGCGAGGAGCAACACGGTGTCATTGGTGGACATGCACCCGTCCGAGTCGATTCGATCAAAGCTCACCGAGGTGGCCGTGCGAAGGGCCGCGTCCGCCAGCGACGGATCGACGCGTGCATCCGTCGTGATCACCACGAGCATGGTCGCGAGGGCCGGTGCCAGCATCCCGGCGCCTTTGGCCATGCCGCCGACGATGTAGCCATCCATGGCAACCACGGCGGTCTTGGGAACGGTATCCGTCGTCATGATGGCCCGTGCCGCGTCGGCACCAGCCTCGCTGCTCAGCGCGGCAGCAGCCGACGCGACGCCGACGCGCAGGTTCTCCATCGGCAGGCGCACGCCGATGAGTCCTGTCGAACACACCGCAACCTGACCTGCTCCCGTGCTGACACCTTCCTGGGAGAGCAGTTCGGCAACCTGCTCAGCCGTATGGTGCGCATCGGCGAAGCCCTCAGGACCGGTGCACGCATTGGCTCCACCGGAGTTGAGGACGACCGCCCGCAGTTCCGCCCCCCTGATGACCTGTTCGGACCACAGCACCGGTGCAGCCTTGAAGCGATTGCTCGTGAAGACGCCGGCGGCTACGAAATCAGGTCCATCATTGACGACAAGCGCAAGGTCATGGGCTCCGGAGCTCTTGATCCCTGCGGCAACGCCTGCGGCCCGGAAGCCGTGCGCCGAGGTGACGCTCATGGCGCGATTCCGTTCACGGTCAGTCCGGATCCCTCGTCAAGCCCGAGAATGAGATTCGCATTCTGGATGGCCTGGCCCGCGGCACCCTTGCCGAGGTTGTCGATCGCAACCACAACCACCACCCTTGCGGTGTGCTCATCAAGGGCCACCTGCAGGTGGGCCGAGTTGCTTCCCAGGACGGACGAGACGTTCGGCCACTGCCCCTCCGGGAGCACGCTGATGAAAGGCTCATCCGCATAGGCCACCTGCAGTGCCTGTCTAACGGCAGCCACATCCACTCCCGCTCCTGAAGTTGCCGTGCATGTCGCCAGGATTCCTCGAGGCATCGGGGCAAGCATCGGGGTGAACGAAAGGCTGACGTCGTTGCCAGCGAGGGCTCGAAGAGATTGCTCGATCTCGGGCGTGTGCTGGTGAATGCCCCCAACCTTGTACGCCGACATCGACCCCATCACCTGGGTGGCAAGGAGGGACTCCACCGGACTACGACCGGCACCGGATGTGCCCGAGGCAGCCACCACGACGAGGTCGGTTGCCTGAACAAGACGCGCCGCGAGGAGCGGGGCCAGGGCCAGGGTGATGGCGGTCGCATAGCACCCCGGGTTCGCAACTCGGCGGCTCCTCGCAATCTGCGAGCGTGATCCTGGAATCTCTGGAAGGCCGTACGTCCAGGTACCTGCGTGCGCAGAGCCGTAGTACTTCTGCCATGACTCGGAGTCGGTGAGCCGAAAGTCCGCACCGAGGTCCACGATCGGCAGGTCCTTGGGCAGGCTGCTGATCAGGGCTGCGGATTCACCGTGCGGCAGCGCGAGGAAGGCCAGGTCGGCATCTGCGAGTAGGTCGGCCGTCGTCTCGGCGAAGGTGCGACTCGCCAGCGTCACCAGGTTCGGATGGACTTCCCCGACCGTTCGACCGGCCTTGCCCCCCGCGGTGACCCCGGCGATCTGGAACCCCGGATGCCCGGCAAGTAACCGAAGCAGTTCACCGCCGGCGTACCCGGAGGCCCCGGCCACACTCACTCTCCGCACGATCAAACTATACGCATATGCGCATATGCCCTAGCGCAGGACAGCCCCGCAACGTTCCGCCGCAGCGGCAATCGCCGAAGCTCGGGCGGCCGCCGTTTCGGCCGCGTCCAGGGTTCGATCCTGGGCCCGCAGACGAAGGGCGAAGGCAAGGGAACGATGACCCGATGGCACCTGGGGTCCCCGGTACACGTCGAAGAGCCGAAGGGATTCCAGCAGGCTCCCCGCGCCCTCGCGGAGTGCTTGCTCCACTGCAGCAGCAGAAATGTCATCGCGAACCACCAGGGCGAGATCTTCCTTGGCAACCGGATGACTACTCACGTGGGGCGCTGGCCGCACCGCTAAAGCCGCCGCCATGCAGGCATCGAGGTCAAGTTCCGCGGCGCATGTACGAGCGGGTAGGCCGAGGGCCTCAAGGACACTCGGGTGGACCTCCCCGGCAACTCCCACGACCTCCGACCCCAGCAACAGTTCAACACAGCGACCCGGGTGAAAACTCGGATCCACGCCCCGCCTGCGATCGAAGGCAAGGCCCAGGGACTCGGCAACCACCTCCACCACGGCAACGGCATCCGACCAGTCATGAAGCCGGGACGGACCCCACCAGCCAGCCGGGGCAGCCTCCCCCGTCAGCACCGCCGCGATCATGGAGGGCTGCTCGGGCAGGAGCGATTCGATCTCTTCCCACTGCTGCGGGCTGGGGCGCACGTCGACGCTTGGCTTGGCAACCGCCCTACCGACCTGGCCCCTGACCACCATTCCTATCTCAAAGACCATCGCGTCCACGTTGCCCCGACCGCAGTTGCGGCGAGCCGTCGCCAGAAGTCCTGGCAGCAAGGAGGACCGTAGGTAGGGCTGCTCTTCGGAGAGTGGATTCGCCAGTCGAACAGCTGACCGCTTGGCATCGCTCCGGGAAACCCGCATGGCATCAAGCTCGGCATCACCGACGAAGGGGTAGCACAGAACTTCGATCCCACCGCGAGCCGCCAGAGCAGTGCCGACCCGTCGACGCATGCGCTGTTGCGGGGTCAGCCCGCGGCCGATCGCCGCAGTCGGCACCGTCGATGGGAGGCGGTCATAGCCGACCAGGCGAATGACCTCCTCAACGAGATCGGCCGGATCAGTGATGTCCGATCGCCATGGTGGCACCGTGACCCTGAGCGACTCATCGCCCTGGGCAACCTCGCAGCCAATGGAGGTCAGGATGGCCGTGACGTGATCGCCGTCGATGGGCATGCCGGCCACATCACCAGGGAGGGTTGGCTGGATGGGAATGGACGTCGGTTCGTAGGGGGCCTCGAGGGCGGTCATGCCGACGTAGTGCCCCCCACCCCACTCCAGCAGCAGGGCCGCGGCCCTAGCGGATGCGTACGGAGCCAGAACGCGATCAACACCTCGCTCGAATCGCCGTGAGGCCTCCGATG
The DNA here is from genome assembly GCA_032117355.1 of Candidatus Nanopelagicales bacterium. GTDB lineage: Bacteria > Actinomycetota > Actinomycetes > S36-B12 > S36-B12 > REEB460. Next base: position 1,162 of record JAULZL010000177.1, on the reverse strand, counting down.
AGAGCCGGTGCCTACGGGCCATCCGAGCCACGACTTCCGCACTGAAGTGCGCCGCCTCCAGCGCAATACTCGTCGTGCTGTCGTCGATCTCAGTCTCCAGGCCACCCATCGTGCCGGCCAGACCGATGACTCCTCTGTCGTCCATGATGACGAGGTCATCGGACGACAGGGTGCGCTTGACGTGATCGAGGGTTTCCAGGGCTTGCCCCGACGTCGCCCGCCCCGCACGCACCGGACCCTGAAGTTTGGCCAGATCGAAGGCATGAAGTGGCTGCCCCAGTTCGATCATCACGTAGTTCGTGACGTCGACAGCAAGGGAGACTGGCCGCATCCCGCAGGCAACCAGGCGGCGCTGCATCCAGGCAGGCGTGGGGGCCATCGGGTCGAAGCCAACGATGGTTCGCAGGGTGAAGAGCGCACAGGCGGTGAGATCGTCGCTGCCGCATGGGGCCGGTGCGGCATCCGACGCTGGCGCGGGCAGATCAGCGACAGCGAGCCCCGGGTCATCGAAGGCAACGCGATAGGAGATGGCCAGTTCCCGAGCGAGGCCCCGCATCGAAAGGGCGTAGCCGCGATCGGGGGTTACCGCGATGTCCAGGACTTCCTCGCCCACCCCGACGATCGGCTTGGCGTCGGCACCTGGCTCTGCGGCACCGGCTGGCAGCACCATGATCCCGTCGTGATTGTCACCGAGGCCAAGCTCCCGCTCGGAGCAGATCATCCCGTTGGACACCTTGCCGTACGTCGAGCGAGCGGCAATTTCAAACCCGCCGGGCAGGACACTCCCCGGAAGCGCAACCACCACCAGGTCGCCAGCCGCGAAATTCCGTGCTCCGCAAATGACACCGCGCACCCCACCGTGGGCCGCGCCGACATCCACCTGGCACCACCGGATCGGCTTCTTGAACTCCGTCAGTTCCTCGATCTCGACCACATGGCCAACGACGAGGACCCCATTGACGCCATCGCCGATGCGTTCGACCGTCTCCACCTCAAGGCCTGCCCGGATAAGCCGCTCCGCAATCGCCCGACCATCGTCGGTAACGGGGATCTCGACGAGCTCCCTCAGCCAGGACACCGGCGCGCGCATCAGGCCTCCAGCCCGAAGGCACGGGTGAACCGGACATCGCCCTCAACCATGTCGCGCATGTCGGTCACGCCA
>JAULZL010000176.1:0-9465 GCA_032117355.1 Candidatus Nanopelagicales bacterium | reverse complement strand
CGCCACCCGGGCTCCCCTGTCTCTGCTTGATCGAATGGCCGACCGCAGCAGCGAGTGGCTGGTCATGAGCGAGGACACCCCCTCTCCGGCCAATCGAGTGACCGTCGACCCGGACGGGAAGATTCGAGTTCACTGGCAGCGGACCAACTACGACCGACACGAGAAACTACTGGCCTGGGCCAAGGGGGTACTTCGGCGCGCAGGCTATGCGGCCATCTTCGAGCAGCGCTTTCAGATCGGGCTCAACAGTCACATGTGCGGAACCGTCGTGGCAGGTTCCGATCCACGATCCAGCGTGCTGGACCCGTGGTGCCGGGCACATGAGATCCCCAACCTCTTCGTGGTTGACTCGGCCTTCTTCCCATCCTCGGGAGCTCAGAATCCAGCCCTGACGATCGCGGCTCAGGCCCTCCGGGTCTCAACCGAGGTGGACTGGGTGCGCTAGTCGTCAGGCACAGGCTGCCGAGATGGCCTACCCATCGTGAAGTGGCCACAGCCGAGGGCCGCCAAGACCGCCGCGTGTCTGGGATTCGTACGGGGGCGTTACTGGACGCCGAAAATCTCCTCGAGTTCCCGTCTCATCACATCCGCGCTCAGATCGACACCGGTCCAGAGTCGGCCGTTGATGAGCGCTTGATTGACGAGCATCCCGAGCCCGGTCAGGGTCGTGCAGCCCGCCTGCTGCGCAGTCGTCAGCCACCTGGTGTGGGGTGGGTTCGCCACCACATCTGCCACCACCATCTGCGGACGGAAAGTCCGGGTGTCCACATCCAAAGTCTCACCATCACGCGGGTAGAACCCGATCGGCGTGGCATTGATGACGATGTCCGTGCCCACAGGAAGGGCAAATTCCGGAGTCCACGAGAGGAATCGACCCGACGCGGGTGTCTTGGCGTCCACTAGTGCAGCGAGGTCCTCGCCCCGATCAGCGGTTCGATTCACCACGGTGATCTCCCGGGCTCCCGCAAGTGCTGTCTCAATCGCGATCGCTCGAGCCGCTCCCCCTGCCCCGAAGATCAGCACAGAGGTATCCCGCGGATCAGCCACCTCACGGAGGGAGGCCACGAACCCTTGACCATCCGTGTTCTCGCCCACCAGGTGTCCCTGCCGGTTGATCACGGTATTGACAGCACCGATGATTGCTGCCGATGGCGCTAGCTCATCTAGATGCTCGACTATTGCGACCTTGTGTGGGATCGAGCAGTTGAAGCCCAGCCAGCCCATGGCAAGAGCACCTCGCACCGCATCGGCAAGCCCATCCGGCACAACCTCGCAGTTGATATAGCGGCAATTGACCATGGCCTCGCCGTAGGCAGCTTCCATCAACTGCACTGTCGGGTTTTGGGCAGCCGACATCGCGAAGGATCCGGTGAGATCCGCCAGGAATGATTCCGCCATTGGTGCACCTCACAGGAAGAAGAAGCGGGCTGGTGTTGACGGCACCCTAGTCGTACAACAGGCGCCACAATGGGCCCATGACGCGAGACCATCGAATCGGCATTATCGGGACCGGAAACATCGGAACTTCCCATGCCGAGTCTCTGACCCATGAGGTTTCTGGTGCCGTGGTGTCAGTCGTCTACGACCCTGACCTCGACCGAGCCCGATCGGTGGCCGCACACATCGGAGCGCGCACTGCGGATGATGCACGGGGACTTATTGAGTCCGAGGATGTCGATGCGGTGCTGATTGCCTCACCCGACGAGTTACATGCGGAGCAGGCGCTTCAATGCCTCGCGGTCGGTAAGCCCGCTCTCGTTGAGAAGCCCCTTGCTCCGGCACTGGCCGACGCCCACGCAGTCGTGGCGGCAGAGGTGGCCCTCGGGCAGAGACTGCTGACCCTGGGCTTCATGCGGCGATTCGACCCCGGGTACCAGCAACTCAAGCAACAACTCGATTCACAGGCCGTGGGGGACCCACTCATCGTGCGCAATCTGCATCGGAATACCTCTGCGCCCTATGGATTGCTCACCTCCCGGACGATGACGAATATGGCAATTCATGAGATGGACATAAACCGCTGGCTGACCTCAGACGAATACGAGAGCGTCCAGGTGATCGCCCCCCACCCGGGCCCCAACACACCAGCTGGTCAACTAGATCCCCTCCTCATTCTCTTCCGCACAACCCGGGGCGTGATCGTCGAAATCGAGGCCTTCGTCAACGCCAACTACGGATATGAGGTGAGTTGCTCGGTCGTAGCCACCGAGGGCCTTCTTGACATGGGCGACGGTGGCTTCATAACCCGCACTCGATCCCGTGAACGCCGTCAGGACATCCCCGAACTCTGGCTCGGCCGATTTGCCGATGCCTACCGCCGGGAACTCCAGGCCTGGATAGATTCCCTGAACGGGTCTGCCCACTCCGGCGCCGCATCCGCCTGGGACGGCCTAGCAGCGACAGTTGCCGCACAGGCGGCCGTTGACGCGGTTGAGTCCGGCACGGCCGCCACGATTAGCTTGCCCGCGCGGCCCTCTCTCTATCTGTAGAGGGTCGCTCAAGCAGTTCGGCGAACCGGCCCAAGGGCCTGCTCAGACTCATCCACCGACATTGCGCCCGTCATGATGGCCACGACGTCATTCATCGTGTGCGACTGGGGGGTGACGACGGCCGCACGTCGGCCTAGGCGCTGAACGTGAATCCGGTCGGCTACCTCGAAGACCTGAGGCATGTTGTGCGAAATGAGGACTACCGGCATCCCACGATCTCGGAGGTCCTTGATCAGCTGCAGCACTCGGGCCGACTCGTTCACGCCAAGGGCCGCCGTGGGCTCGTCAAGAATGATGACCTTTGAACCGAAGGTGGCCGCTCGGGCTACGGCAACTGCCTGGCGCTGACCACCCGAGAGGGTTTCCACCGCCTGGGTGATGTTTTGCACCGTCCCGATGCCGAGCTCCTTCAGGTGCCGTGCTGACTCCTCGCGCATCAACTTCTTGTCGAGCTTGCGGAACACCTTTCCCATGATTCCGGGGCTCCGCACCTCACGGCCAAGGTAGAGGTTCTCCGAGATGTCCAGGGCGGGCGCTACCGCCAGGGTCTGGAACACCGTCTCGATCCCTGCCGTCCGCGCCTCATGGGTACTCCGGAAGACAACCGACTCGCCATTCACCGTCATCTCACCGGTGTCAGGTGCATGGGCACCGGAGAAGCACTTGATCAGGCTCGACTTCCCGGCGCCGTTATCTCCCACCACGGCGAGAACCTCACCGGGGTACAGCTCGATATCGGCCCCGTTGAGGGCCACAACTCGACCAAACGCCTTGACGAGGCCGCGACCCTGGAGGACTGGCTGAACGTTGCTCACTGCGGCGGTCATGCCTTTACCTTTCTGATCCACTGGTCAACAGCCACGGCAAGGATGACAAGAATGCCGACAGCTAGGACGCGAAATGCTTGGTCGAGGCCAGCCAGAGCGAGGCCGTTTTCAACGACGATGATGATGAAGGCGCCAATCAAGGTGCCAACAAGGGTCCCTCGACCACCGAAGAGGGAGACGCCACCGATCACCACGGCCGTGATGGTGTCGAGGTTGATCAGCGGGTCAGCGTTCGGTGAAGCCGAACCGACCCGGCCGATGTACACCCAAGAGGCGATTCCCATGATGAGGCCGGCAACCACATAAACGCTGAAGATGACCCTGTTCACGTTGATACCGGACAGATCAGCGGCTACCGGGTCATCTCCGACCGCGTAGATGTGCCTGCCCCACGCGGTATAGCGAAGGATGTAGGCGAAGATCGCAAAGAGGATCACCATCAGAATCACGCCGTACATCAACTGGAAATCACCGATCTTGATGGTGTTTCCGAGGAACTTCAGCAAGTCGGGGATCTCAGGACCCTGGATCGTCCGCGCCTTGAACAGGATGAGCGTGATTGCCGTGAATACCGAAAGCGTTCCGAGGGTGACGATAAAGGGTGGCAGGTTGAACCGAGTTATCAGGAAGCCGTTTATCGCGCCTGCTAAGACCGCGGCGAGTATCCCGAGGAGGATCGCGATCACTGGGTTCTGACCAGCGATCGGCAACACATTGGAGGCGGTCACCGAAACAGCCAGATTCGCCATCACCATCTGACCGAAGACCATGATCGCACCGATGCTGAGGTCGATGCCGGCAGTGAGGATGATGAGCGTCTGCGCGATTGCCAGGGTGCCCACAACAACGGTTTGCTGCGTGAGGAACGACAGATTCCCGGGTAACAGGAAGCGTGGGTTGATCAGCGTGAAGATGATCATCGCGATGACCAGCACCGTCAGCGGGCTTACATAGGGGTATCGATGGAGCACACCCTGCACTCGCTGAAGGGGAGTCCGTTGCTCCATAAACTCCTCGGCGAGGTCCAAGTCGGCGGTCGTCGTCTCGCTCACGGCAGGCCTTTCCTACGTCTGGTCAGAACGATCATCACGTTATCGAACCCGTAGCACCGCGGGGCAGCAATCCGAAGATTGCTGCCCCGCGGGTGACTAGCCGGGGTTTAGCCCCAGGCGTTGTCGATGCAGTACTGCGCCGACTCCTGCGGAGCGGACGTGACCGTCTCCATCGGGTCGTCGGTGCACAGGGTGACGCCGGTGTCGAAGAACTCGCCGTTGGCGGAGGTGTTCGACGGAGCAGCGCCGCCGTCAGCGATCGTCTTGATCGCCTTGACGCCGAGGTCAGCCATCCGCAGCGGGTACTGCTGCGAGGTGGCCTGGATCTGGCCGGCCTTGACAGCCTCGACGCCGGCAAGACCGCCGTCGACGGACACGATGATGACGTCCTGGCCGATCTTCTTGCCAGCAGCCTCAAGGGCTACAGCTGCACCGAAGGCGGTGGGCTCGTTGATCGTGTAGACAACGTTGATGTCCGGGTTCTTGGAGAGGCAGGTCTCCATGCCCTTACGGCCACCCTCCTCGTTGGCACCAGTGGCCTCGAGGCAGACGATCTCGTAGTCGCCACCCGCACCGGTGGTGTACTTGCCCGTGGCATCTTCGTCACCCATGATCGTCAGATCCTTGATGTCGATACCCATGCCCTTGAGGAAGCCGTTGTCGCGGCAGTAGTCAACCGAGACCATGCGGTCGTTGAAGATCACCAGGCGGGCGATCGTTGCCTTCTCGCCGTTCAGCTTGCCGGCGGCCCACTGGCCGATGGCCTCGCCCGCGAGGCAGTTGTCCGTTGCGAAGGTGATGTCGACGACGTCCGGCGGATCAGTCGGGGTGTCGAGTGCAATGACGTAGAGGCCGGCGTCGCGTGCCTTCTTGATGGCATCGTTGACGTTGACCGACATCGGGGTGATGAGGATGCCAGCCTGGCCCTGTGCGATGGCGTTCTCGATCAGGTCGATCTGGCCCTGGTCGTCGCCCTCCGCCTTGCCCGAGCCAACGGTCAGGTCGACGCCGACCTCGGCCGCAGCTGCCTTCGCGCCCTCTTGCATGGCGACGAAGAACGGGTTGGTCGAGTCCTTCGTGATGAGGGACACGGACACGGTGCCACCTGCTGCAGGAGCAGCCGATGACGCAGCAGCTGCGGACTCAGCCGGAGCGGCGGAACTCTCGGTCGACGTGGAGCCTGAGCTACACGCCGCCAGGGTCACGGAAGCGAGGCCAACAGCAGCGACTGCTGCGAAGCCACGCCCGCGAGTGAAGCGGTTGATCATGTGGTTTTCCCTTCGAAGGGTTCTTGTTGAGTGACCGACGGCCACAGGTAACGCTGCTGCTCGGGAGGACGCACACTGCCGCATTCCGCCCAATGACAACGTTGTCCAAGTTCTAGGGGTCGTGGCTTCCCTTGTCAAGGCAGACTCTGTGATACTCCCGCTTCGTAATGACAACGTTATCTAGCCATCGCCTTCCGGACCCGAGTCAGCGACTTCGGGCCACGATGCGTGATGTGGCTTCGCGCGCCGGCGTGAGTCTCAAGACGGTCTCCCGGGTAATGAACGATGAGCCAGGGGTCTCTGATTTTCTCTCCACAAAGGTCCGAGTCGCGGCTGAGGAATTGGACTTCCGGCCCAATCTGGCAGCGAGCAACTTACGCCGGGCGGACCAGCGAACCGCGACTATCGGCCTGCTGATTGAGGATGTCGCAAATCCCTTCTTTGCCCTGATCCACCGGGGTGTGGAGGACATTGCGAGCAGCCGAGGGGTGGGGGTTCTTTCCGCCAGTGTTGATCGGGACCCAGCACGCGAGCAGCAACTCGTAGCAGCCTTTGCATCACGCCGGGTCGATGGTCTGGTTCTCGTCCCAACCGGCACCGAGCAGGAATTCCTGGCACCCGAGATGCGAGCGGGCATGCCAATTGTGTTCGTCGATCGGGAGCCAGGCGGTGTCAAGGGTGACCTGGTGTTGAGCGAGAACTTTGAGCCCGCGCGGCTAGCGGTACGGCACCTCCTTGAAGGGGGCCACCGCAATGTCGCTTTTCTCGGCGGCGCACCGCTGCTCCAGACCTCGGAACAGCGCTACGCCGGATACCTCGCAGCCATGCAGGAGCACGGCCTTGTGATCCGGCCGGATCTGATCGCAAGGGATGTCCGATCCGTCGCCGAAGCCGAGTCTGTGACCAATCAGCTACTTGCCTCTTCCATGCCCCCAACCGCCCTCTTCACGGCTCAGAACCTCATCTCAACCGGTGCTGTTCGAGCGCTGCACATTGCGGGCGCGCAGCATCGCGTGGCAATGGTGGGCTTTGACGACTTTGAGTTCGCTGACGTGCTCACCCCCGCTGTCACCGTCATCGCACAGGATCCCCGCCTCATGGGCCAGCTCGCAGCTCAACGGGTCTTCGACCGGATTGCCGGGCCCCCGCGCGATCCCGTTGTTTCAGTGGTTCCCACGCAGTTCCTCATTCGAGGTTCCGGCGAGATCCGCGCATAGACCGATGTGGCCTTGACGGGCCCGCAGCGGCGCAGTCGATCTAGGGTGGAGAGACCACCTCACTCTGACGGAGTAAATGATGACGCAATCGCCCCTCCTGCGAATGACCGAGGACACTCCAACGAGGCTGTGGAATGACTCGGCTGACCCGTCCGAACTCGGGCAGTCCATCAGCTGGGGAGCGGTTGGGGCGACGTGCAACCCGGTCATTGCCCTCGCCGCACTGAAGGCCGAGCTGCCGACTTGGCGTGGTCGCATCGAGGCCTACGCCAACGAGCACCCGACCGCCACCCACGATGAGATCGGCTGGGCGATGGTCGCCAAGCTGAGCGTTGAAGCAGCCGCATTGCTCGAGCCAGCATTCGAAAGGTACGCCGGGGTCAATGGTCGGCTTTCCATCCAGACGGATCCGCGCCTATATCGAGACCCTGCGGCCCTCATCGAACAAGCGACTGCGTTCAACTCGCTCGCTCGCAACATGATCGTGAAGATTCCAGTAACGAGCGCGGGCATTGAAGCTTTCGAGGAGGTCACCTATCGCGGGATCAGCATCAACGCGACCGTGTCCTTCACCGTGTCGCAGGCGATCGCTGTCGCGGAAGCCATCGAGCGTGGACTGCGCCGACGTGAATCCGAGGGACTCGACATCTCCACCATGGGACCGGTCTGCACCATCATGGTGGGCCGACTGGACGACTGGCTTCGTACGGTTGCTGAGCGTGACCAGATCACCGTCGATCCGGGCATCATGGAGTGGGCGGGCGTAGCTGCATTCAAGAAGGCGCACCGCATCTACTCCGAGCGCGGATATCGCACCCGACTGCTGTCGGCAGCCTTTCGCAACCACATGCACTGGAGCGAGTTCATCGGGGGCAATGTGGTGATCTCACCGCCATTCGGCTGGCAGAAGCGGTTCAACTCAAGTGGTATCGAGCCAACTCATCGCCTCGACGACCCAGTGCAGCCACGAATCGTGGAGGACCTCTACGACAATTTCGCTGAGTTTCGCAAGGCCTATGACGAGGACGGGCTCGCAACCGCGGACTTCACCGACTACGGGGCGACCGTCCGCACCATGCGCCAGTTCCTGGCGGCGACAAATGAACTCGAGGCACTGGTCCGCGACGTACTGCTCCCGAACCCTGACTGACCGGCACCAGCCACCGTGTCCGAGCCATCACTACGCCCTCGCGGAATCCTCGTCTATGACGGCGACTGCGGCTTCTGCAGTTGGACAGTCGTCCATCTTCGGCGGGTGGTCCGCCCGGACATTGACATCATTGCCTCGCAGGCGGCAGACCTTGACTCCCTCGGCCTGACTCAACAGGAGTGCATGGATGCCGTTCAGTGGGTTGGGCCTGACGGAAGCCACAGTTCAGGCGGCCGCGCCGCGTGTGATGTGTTGCGAGCTGCTTCCCAACCCTGGAAATTCCTTGGAGTCTTCGGCGCCCTGCCGGGCGTACGCCGCCTGGTGGACCTCATCTACCGATGGGTCGCGCGAAATCGACATCATCTGCCAGGCTCAACCTCGGCCTGCCGGACTCCCGACCCCCCTGACTCCCGACCCCCCTGACTCCCGACCCCCCTGACTCCCGACCCCCCTGACTCACCTGGCGCCCGTGCCGGCGAGTGACGTCGCCGACCAGGAATCCGGACCAGTCCACCCGCGATTGAGGAGATACACATGCCGAAGGCTCGACTCCAGCCCCGTCAGTGGCGGCCTCCCGTTGATCGCGGGCTCACCGCAGTGTTCGCGCCCAATTGCGCGCTTGCTGACCTTCAGCGTTGGGAGGTTGATGGGTCCGGCCCCGAGGATGTCGCGATCACTGCGGACGGCACGGTCTTCACCGGCCTTTCCGACGGGAGGATACTGCGGCTGACACCTCCTGAAGGCGCAGTCACGGTCGTCGCAAACACGGCAGGACGTCCGCTCGGCATCGAGATCGACCAGGACGGGACCCTCATCGTCTGCGATGCACATCGTGGCCTGCTACGCGTTGATCCCGACAGCGGATCCATCACCACCCTGGTCGATACCGTGGCTGGCCGTCGTCTGCTTTTCGCAAACAACTGCGCAATCGCCTCCGACGGAAGCATCTACTTCAGCGACACGTCCACCCGCTTCCCACTTGAGCATTTCAAGGGCGATCTCCTTGAGCACAGTGGAACAGGTCGGCTCCTGCGGTGGTCCCCCGGTGGAGAAACTGAAGTTCTCTTGGACGGGTTGGACTTCGCCAATGGGGTGGCCCTATCCACGGACGAGTCCACCGTGTACGTCGCCGAGACAGGCGGCTATCGGGTGCGTCGACTCTGGCTTACCGGCCCCAACGCCGGTGCTAACGACGTCCTCATCGACAACCTGCCCGGCTTCCCAGACAACATGTCAACCGGCAGCAACGGCGTGCTGTGGATCGCCATCGCTTCACAGCGCAATGCACTCCTCGATCGTCTGCTGCCCCGTCCGGCAATCCTGCGGACCCTGGTCTGGGCGCTGCCCGATCGCCTGCAGCCAGAGGCCTCCCGAATCGTCTTCGTCATCGGGGTCAACGACCAAGGCGAGGTCGTCCACAATCTGCAGGCGCCCGGTGATCGGTACCACTACGTCACGGGTG
>JAULZL010000175.1:0-6373 GCA_032117355.1 Candidatus Nanopelagicales bacterium | reverse complement strand
AGGCCGGCGAGGCCCTCCTCGATTCGATTTCTCGCTTGGTTCTTCACGCCGAGAACTAGTGGCATGTGCGCCCAGATGTTCGGTGCCGAGGCAACAGGCGCCGAGTGCGCCCGGCCGTGACGCTGCCAAGGCAACGGCAACGGCCGCGGGCGTGAGGCCCTGACCCTAGGAAGGCTCGGTGCGAGGAAGCCGGTCAAGTTGGTCGAGCAGGGCTTGTCGAGAGGTGCGCAGTGGCTCGACTCCCTGACCTGCCCGGCACATGATGACCGCACCCTCGCAGGCCGCAACCGCCAGGGCCGCGAAGCTCCTCGCGTCCCGGCGTCCCACTCCGTCGCGAACCAGGCACTTCTCGACGGCGGCGCGGGTGCGCGTGAAGAAGGAGTCGCTGGCCGCACGAAGCGCCCCGTCGGGGTCCTCGGCGGCGAGCGAGATCGCCACGATCGGGCAGCCGGGTCGGAGATCCCCATTGACCATGTTCTGCTCGACGATGCGCAGGAGGCCCTCGATGGCCACGCGGGGGGCATGCTCGGCGCACAAGCCCTCCACTAGGGCAGCGATCCTGTCGCCTACGGCACCGGCTACGGCAACTCCAAGCTCGGCCTTGCCGCCGGGGAAGTGGTGGTAGATCACCCCCGGCGTGGTGCCTGCTGCCTCCACAACGTCGCGGAATCCAGTGCCGTCGTACCCACGGTCTCGGAACAGGCCGGCAGCCGCATAGACCATCCGGTCGCGGGTTGAGGCCACGTGCGGTCTCCTTGACTAGTACGACTGTCCTAAAGTAGCGTCTAGGACGATCGTATTAGGGGGCCCGCATGAACGACGACTCGGCGGTTGAGCGCCTGGATATTCCGGCCTTGGACGGCTACCCCCTTTGCGTGCGCCGATTCCAGGCGGAAAGGCCGAGAAGGTGTCAGGTCGTCGTGGCTGGGGCCACCGCCGTGCCCCAGAACTTCTATCGAGCCTTCGCCGAGTACCTGCGCATACGCGGCTACGAGGTCACGACCTTCGACTACCGAGGCATCGGAGAGTCGTCCCCGAGCACCCTGCGTGGATTCCGGATGGACTATCGGGACTGGGGGCGCCTCGACCTTGCGGGCGTGCTCCGTCACGTCGCTGGCCAGGGATCGGTGCACCTCGTCGGCCATTCATATGGCGGCCATGCACTCGGCCTGCAGCCTGACCTGAGCATCGTTTCGTCACTGCACGCCTACGGGACGGGCAGCGGCTGGCATGGCTGGATGCCCAGGACTGAGCGACTGCGGGTCCACGTGATGTGGAATGTATTGGGGCCGGTACTCGTCCGTTCCCACGGGTATCTCGCCTGGAAGCAGCTGGGCCTGGGCCAAGACCTCCCGGTGGACGTCTACCGCCAGTGGAAGGCATGGTGCCGGTACCCGCGCTACTGGTTCGATGATCCGGACGTTGGCGAGGAGATGGCCGCCCTGTTCGCTCGCGTGACGGTGCCGATCAGCGCGATCAACTCCGTCGACGACCGCTGGAGCTCGCCGGCAGCCCGGGATGCCTTCTTCTCCGGGTACGCGCGTGCCCCCGTTACCGTGCGCGACCTGCGTCCGGCTGACATCGAACAGGCGAGCATCGGGCACATGGGGTACTTCCGCCGGGGCAGCGAGCGCTTATGGGATGACCTGCTCGCCGACCTGGAGGCGATGGCCTCGAAGGACGACCGACCTACCGATAAGGAGCGAGCACCATGACACCAGAGTTCACGGAAGGCATCCGCGCCCAGATCCTCGACACTGGCGACGAGCGCATCGTCTCCGCGGAGATCCAGATCGATGCCCCGCCAGCCCTCATCTTCGACATCGTCATCCAGCCCAGGCGACACCCGGAGTTCGATGGATCGGGCGGAGTGCAAGGTCTCATCAGCGGGCCGGAGCGGCTGGGACTCGGCGATAAGTTCCGAATGCAGATGCACATCGGCATGAGGTACCGGATCACGAATACCGTCCTGGAGTACGAGTCGGACCGGCGCATCACCTGGGCCCATCTCCTCGGGAATCGGTGGACGTATGAACTCATGCCACTCGACACGGGTGGCACCCTCGTCCGCGAGACAAACGACATCCGGGCCGCCGGCTGGAAGGCATCGTTGTCACCCGTGGGCCGCAACCCAGGTATCGGGCAGAAGTCCATCGCCAAGTCACTCGTGCGACTGAAGAGACTTGCGGAGGCAGAGGCCAAGCAGTGAGCGCAGGACGGACCATTGGCGGGCGCTGTAGGTAAACCGGCTGCTGGTCACCCTTGCCGTCGTAGTCGCCTGCGCGCTGCCCCTGGTCTTCACGGGATCGGTAGTCGAGAGGACCTTCTCGGCTCCGTGATGTCTGGTTTGGACGGTGCTCATGTTCCACGTCGTCAGTGGACCTCTCCGCAGGGGCTCGGCTTGTGCCTTTCCCGTACCGGGCGGTCTGCTCTCATGGAGTTAGTCTGCCCTCGTGCCCCAATCCTGGATTTTTCGACGGCCCTCTTTGCCCTGCGCCCTCACCGGGGTCCTCCTCCTCCTGACCGGCACTGCCATCGCGGCACCGGTGGCGATAGCTGGTCCTGAATCGTCCGCAATCTCCGCCTACGCCCTTGCAGCACCTCGCTCGACCGCAGCTTCTGGATTGGTGGCTCGGGCGATCATCCCCGCTGGGGCGCGGTGCCCGCGATTGGTTGTGACCAGCGCCGATGGCGTGGTTAGGTCACTGGCGATGGCGGCTCGGCCTCGTCCTGAGCGAACGTCACCGGCATTCGACTCGCTGACGGTCTGTTCTGCCGTGATGCCGGTCGGCGCCTCGACTGCGACCATCGCGGGTCGTCCCATCCCAGCGACGATGCCGACCCGCATCGATCGTCTCGCCATGCTTGCCGATAGTGGATGCCGTATCACGGCTTCACGGCAGCAGAACTGCGCAGATGACGAGGCGTGGCCTCTGGCACGGATCAGTTCGGCCGTGGAGCGCGAAGACCCCGATGCGATCCTGTTCAACGGTGACTTCTTCTACCGCGAGGCAGCCTGCCCGGTGGCGGTCGAGTCATGGTGCGAATCGAGTCCGGCTCCCGTCGCCGGAATGCCATTCACTGACAGCGCGTACGGATGGCTGGCGGATGTCTTCGTCCCGATGGCACCCATGCTCTCGGCCGCTCCATTGATCGTGACCCGCGGAAATCACGAGGCCTGCCACCGCGGGGGCAACGGCTACTTCTACTTCTTCGATCCACGCGAGGGGACGTCCAGCACCTGCGCCCCAGTGCTCGTGAACGGGCAGTTGACCGCGGCACCGACCGTGCCAAGCGAGTCATACGCCATCGACCTTGCGGTGTCTCCGGGCCGGACGCTCCGACTAGCGATCGTCGACTCCGCGGGCGGTAACGATTCGGCGGTGGATTCCTACGCTGCGGTCCAGCGGCCCGCGTACCAACGTGCTTCCATGCTGACCGCTGAGCGAGCGGGCCGGGAATCCTGGCTGCTCACCCACCGGCCGATCTACGCACTGATCACCACTGAGTTCGCGACGCCAGGCAAGCCCTTCACGCCGTGGGGGTCGGCTGACCAGGCAGCGGCCGCATGGGGCCTGCTTGATACCTATGACCTGATTTTCTCCTCGCACGTGCATGTCGCTCAAGCCATCCAACTGCCGGGCCTGCCCGGGCAGCTCGTCCTTGGCAATGCTGGCACGGCACTCGACCCGGCGACGGGCTACCCACTGCCTACGACCGGCGAGGTCGTAGGAACGGACAAGTCATACCCAGCACCGACCTCCGGCTGGGTCGATGTGCGGTTCGGCTATGTGATGGCTACGCCGCAATCCAGTGGGGGCGCTTGGCGCTTGGCGATGCGGGATCCCTCCGGGAGCACCTTCGCAACTTGCGGATTGCGCAACCGCAGCATCTTCTGCCGCTCTACCTCCTAGGGAACGATCCGACTTCGGTAGTCATCGCGCCAGGTAGGGGGCAACGTGGCCTCTTGCGGTGACGGCTGACCATTCAACGCGTGGTCGGCACACCGTCCGCTGGGGCCTGATCGACACTGCGCTCGCGAAGCGCTGGCCTATTCGACAGAAACAGAGTTGACATGGTCAAGGTGCCTGGCCCAAGAAACGTAGTACAGGAATGCTCCCCAGACGAGACCGGCAAGGAGCAGGGCGTAGAACACGTTGGTCAGGTCGATAACGGCCGCCAGCGCGAATCCGCCCAGGGTGCCGACCACGGCTCCGACTGCGCTGAAGAAGGCGAGTACGTAGGGCACGTTGCCCTCGTCCGTCCCGCCGACCTGCTGGGCTGACTCGTAGAACGTCTCGACCACCACGATCATCAGGCCGATGGGGGAAAGGATCGCCATGAACATGACGAGCTTCCAGGTGCCGTCTGGCACCTGGCCAAGGAGGGGTGAGATCGACAGCACTGCGAAGAGGATGACGAGAGCGATGACAATGAGGGATCGAGTTGAGCGATGTCGGTGCACTCGATGCATCCAGATGTCGACAAAGAACAGGCCGAGATAGAACGAGGCCATGAGGAGCGCATACGTCTCGGGCGTCGGGTCAACCTCGTTTGCCAGGGCGGGCATGACGCTGAGGAGTGAGTAGCCGACGAGTTCGGTGACGACCAGCATGGCAAGGCCGACCCAAAGAACAGGCGTCTGCCGGACATACGCGAGCGTCTGCCGCAAGGAAGGAGCAGCGGGTTTCGAGGCCACGGACTCCGGGTTGACGCTGTCGTCGGCCGGTAGCGGACTCGAACGGATGGCGACGAGGGAAAGCACCATGGGGATCATCGCGATCGACGACACGATGAACAACCAGGCCGGACCAAGATGGCCCTGAATCAGGCCTCCGGAAAGAACTCCGAGCACGGCGCCGATCGCCCACCACGAACTAAGCCCGGCATTGACTTCTTCCATGCGATCGCGTGGTGCTGTCTGGGTTAGGAACACCATCCAGGCCGGGTAGCTGAAGGCCTGCCCAACGCCGGCGACCAGGGCCATGAACAGAAGGAATGGCACGGAGATGTCTCCGGCCATAATCGCGATCGTCCCCGCGAGATACGAGGCGATTGTGGCGATCGTCGTCGTGACGAGAACGACCTTGGCGCTCACGCGTCGGAGGATGGCACCGGTCGCCTTGACGAGTACGGCCAGTGGCAGGACGAGGCAGGCGCTGGCCACGACGGCGATGCTGGCCTTGCCAGTGATCTGGTAGGTCAAATAGCTGTAGGCGAGGCTCATGACGGCCGCCGCGAAGCTGCTTGCAGCGAAGCCGACGCCGAGAAGGAGCAGGCGAGCTCGGGTTGACTCGAACAAGTGGAACCTCTCACGGATTGTCAGTCATCAACCGATGGTCAGCCGTTGGGCTGTGCGGCTGAACGGTACCGAACCAACTATTCCGCCCCGTAGAACTCCATGGATCAACTGAGCTGCGGAGCGGATCACGTCCACGCCTCTTGGAGAAGTTCAGTTCATCGAGCAGGGCATACTGCGATCGGGCGACCGCGCGTAATCTCCTAAGACTGCTCGGGGGTTCTCGGAGGGCCATTTTGGACGGCGCCTCACACGTCGGGTGACGGCACAGCGGGTGCGCCCCTCGACAGGAGGGCGAGCTCCGAGTGACGGCGGTGACTTATCCGGTTGTGCGGCATGACGCGGTTCCGAAAGGGTGTATACCGAACGTATACTCCGCCCGGGACGGCCACCACGATCAAGCTCGATAGCTCCGTGCGCGATCGGCTCAACGAGCTCGCGGCAGCACAGGGACGAACCGCGGGCAGCATGGTCGAGAAACTCCTCGACGACTACCTATGGCGACAGAAGGTCGAAGTGGCCGTCGGCCAGATGAGCAGCATGTCTGCCGAGGAGCGCGGCGATTACTTGGCTGAGGTCCAGTTGTGGGACTCCACTGCTGGCGATGGTCTCGAACGGTGTTAGTGGAACTGTGGCCCGGGCGCATCGTGTGGGCTGACCTTGGAGCCACCCTCGGAAGTGAGCAGTCGGGGCGTAGACCCGCACTGGTCGTGTCTACTCGGGCTCACCTTGTTGGTGCTGACACGCTTGTCTCTGTCGTGCCCTGCACGAGTCGGCAACGACATTGGCTCAACCACGTTGAGTCAACCGGCCCCTTCGATCTACCGGGGCCCACCTATGCCATGACCGAACAACTCAGGACAATCAGTCGTCTTCGCGTCCACCGTGTCGGAGGAAGTGTCGCGCCCGTATGCCTGGCGGAAGTGTCACGGTGGATCCGTGCTTGGTATGTGCCGGTGGAGTGATCGGAGGACGGCTGGCCAGAACTAGCGAGGTGGGAAGTTGGTGCGTGGCCGATGCGGCTGGTCGGTCATCTCCTGAACGAGCGGCTTCGTCACGACATCCCACGGGAGG
>JAULZL010000174.1:0-3290 GCA_032117355.1 Candidatus Nanopelagicales bacterium | reverse complement strand
GGTGAATGCCGGGCGCAGGACGCGGCCACAAGTCCTGCTCCAATCGGGCGCAAATCAACGCCAAGGCCGCCGATGGGTTCGGCACCACTAGGAACTCCTGATCGGGCCTTGGTGCGCCCTCGTAGTCGGGCGGAACGAGGATCACGGAGGCCTGGGATGCCGGGACCTCCCCCTTGTAGCGAGCGTTACCGAGAAAGGAAAGGTCCCCCGGGGCCGCCTCGGTGAGCGCGGCGATGCCGGTCACCGGGACCGGGCAGCATCCGCGCCGGGCCTGAGCTTGGCAGAGGGTGGCGAGTTCGTCCGGGCGGAGATTCAGGTTCATCGCGGCGTGCGGGCGGGTCAACGCGGTGGGCAGACTGGCAGGCGGGAGCGTAGGAGGAGCAAGAAAAAACCCCGCCCTAGAGAGGCGGGGTTCGGTGAGGGGTCCGCTGGACCTTACTTCTTGGGGGACAGGCCCGGGACGGAAACCGCCGGGGCGGCGCCAGCGGCGGGCGCGGCGGCCGGGGCGGCAGGAGCGCTCGGGGCGCCCACCGGCTTGTCCTTGTTGACCTCCTTGGCGACCTCGTCGGTGAGATCGTAGGCGGCGTCGGAATAGAGGACATTGGAAATACCGATGGCCGTCGGGCCGGCCTTATCCAGCAGCAGAGTGGCGCCGCGCTTCTTGGCGAGCTCGGTGGCGACCTTGGCGATCTCCTCGAGCATCATCCCACGGAACGTGTTCAGGCGCTGGCCGAGGGAGTTACGGGTGTTCTGGATGAAGGTCTGGACTTCACGCTGCTTGTTTTGGATCTGCTCCAGCTTCTTCTGGGCCTCGTTCTGGGCCTTGGACTTGGCTTCGGCGGAGAGCGCCGGGCTGTTGGCCTGCTCGGAGAGGTTCTTGTACTCCTCGACGAGGCCGTTGCCCTCTTTGTTCATCCGCTCGACCTCCTCCTGGGCCTTTTGGTCGTCCGCCTGGATCTTGGCGTTCTGTTCGACCGTCTTGTAGTGGGTGTCGTACAGCTTCGCCATATCAACGACGGCGATCTTGACGGCCGGCTGGGCGGAGACCGGGAGGGCGGCCAGACCGAGGACCGCCAGCGCGGTGAGGGACTTCAGGGAATGCTTCATGGGTTAAGGTGGGAGCTAAAGGGGGAACCGAACACAATCAGAACCGGGTGCCAAAGGAAAAATTGAACTGGTTCCCCTTCTTGCTGAGCTCGTCGCCGGTGATGGGGATACCGAAGTCGAGGCTGAGGGGAGCGCCGGCCACGAAGAGGCGGAGGCCGAAGCCGAAGTTGTCGTGGTAACGGGCCACGTTGAAGTCATAGGCGCCCCGATTCACGAACCCGGCATCGTAGAAGATCGCGAAGCGGATCGGACTGACGATATCGAGGGAGTATTCGGCGCTGAAGAATCCATAGGTCTTGCCGCCGATTGGTTCGTTGAACTGGTCCCGGGGGGCGACTTCGCGGAACTCGAAGCCGCGCAGGGTCGTGGGGCCGCCTAAGTACCATTTGTTGTAGTACGGGACGTCGTTCGAATCGCCGAAGTTCTGGATCACACCCCCGCGGGCGATCAGGCTGAGGACTTGGGTCTGGGTCTCGAAGACCGGGAAGAACTGGGAGCCCCGGAACTCGATGCTGTAGTTATTGTTGATCTTGCTGCCGCCGAGGGGGCCGCCGGCGAAGCGGGCGTTCACCTCGACGCGATTGCCGGCCGTGGTGTTGATGATCTTGTCGCGGGTATCACGCTCCAGTTGGAGACCGATGCTGGAGGAGGCATTGGCCCCCTCGAGCGCCCGGATGATGGCGGAGGCGCTCGGCGAGATATCTTGGATGTCGAAGATCTCGTAGGTGTAGGACAGGCGGCCATTCCAGAGCTCGAAGAGATGCTTGCGCAGGTAGACCTCAAAGCCGGTCTGGATCTGACTGTAGAAGGTACTGTTGTACTCCGAGCTGGTGCGAAACACGCTGAAGCCTAGGCCGAGCTGGCGCTGGAAGAGCCACGGTTCCTCGAACGAGAGCACTACCTCGCTGGAGAGAGAGCCGAGCTGCATCCGGAGACGGAACTTTTGACCGTCGCCCTGGAAGAAGGAGCGGCGGTTGAAGAGGTCGAAATTGGCTTGGGAGACTTCGGCGAACAGCGTTGCCCGCTCCAGCGACGAGAAGCCGGCACCGAAGGTCAGGTTGCCCGTCCGGCCCTCCTGCAGGGCGATCCGCATATTCCGGCGGCCGGGAATGTTGGTCTCCTGGTGGTTGACGGTGACGTTCTCGAAGAACCGAGTATTCTCGAGGCGGAGCTGGCTGATCTTCATCAGCACGGTGCTGAAGACGTCGCCCGGGCCGAGCACCAGCTCGCGGAGGATCACCGTGCTCTTGGTCTTCGTGTTGCCCTCGATGACGATTGATTCGACGCTGAACTTCTCGCCCTCGTTCACAACGTACTCCACGTCGATCGCCCCGGTCGTGACGTTCGGCTTCCGATTGAGCCGGACCCGCGTGTCGAGGTAACCATCCTTCCCGTAAAAGTCGTCCAGTCGCTCCACATCCTTGTCGAGCTTGGAGGGCACGAATACGACCCCCGTCTTCTGGCGCACCACCCGCTTGAGCAGGGCGGAATTGAAGAGCTTGTTCCCGGTGAAGGTAACCTCACCGACCCGGTATTGGCGGCCCTCGTTGATCTGGACCACCAGTTCCAGCCGCTCCCCGCCGGGGTAGTTGAACTTGACCTGATCCTGAGGGATTTCGACGTCCAAGAAGCCGAGCTCGCGGTAGAGGTCGCGCAGCTTGTCGAGGTCATCCTCGAACTGATCGTCCTTGAACCGACCCGAGCCGGTGAGCCAAGAGAATACCCACCATTTCTTGGTCTCCATCGCGCCGCGCAACTTGCGGGTGGTCACTGACTTGTTGCCCACAAACTTGATGTCCGCAATTTTGACCTTATCGCCTTCCTTGATCTTGAAGATCACGGTGCCGAAACCACCCACCCGGTCGCGGTCCACGGTGTAATTGATCGAGACTTGGTTGTAGCCCGCCTTCTGGTAATATTCCCGAAGCTTTTCGGCGTCCTCCTTGATCTGCCGCTCGTCGAGGGCTTGGTTCGGTTTGACCTTAACCTCTTTCTCGAGGCGGGTGGACTTCATCTTCACGTTCCCCTCGAAGCGCACCGCCAAGACGCGGAACTTAGGGGTGACCTCGACGACGAGGTTGAAGGTCTGGGCATCCACCTGCTCCTGCTTAACCTCGATGAACTCGAACAGGCCGGTGCGGTAGAGGGAGCGGATGTCGCGGTCGAGGATGACCTCGTCGAAC
>JAULZL010000173.1:0-3980 GCA_032117355.1 Candidatus Nanopelagicales bacterium | reverse complement strand
GGAGCAATACCTAGCGGCAAGTCCCTAGGGGCTGATCCCGGGTATTCGTTCGGGTGACCCCGGACTAGGCTCGGTCACCGTGAGTGAGGGACCCGACATGTCGCAATCCATGAGCGTCGTCACTGATGCCGAAACCCGAAGCAACGCCCGGGACTGGACCGGTGCCGTGCGCCTGACCTTTCACAAGGGCGGGGAGGTTTACGCCGAGGACAGGAATTCGGACCTCATCTACCGGATCTTCCGCGGCGTGGTCAGGACGGCGCATGTGCAGATGCCGGGCCGGGCCACGGCATGCGAGAAGGTTGCGCGATTGCTCAAGGACATGGCCGCGCGCTCCTGCAGTGAGTTCGGTAACTTTCCCATGACCCGGCAGGACACGGCCGCCGCCTGATCCCCCAACATCGGTCCGGAGCACCACCATGAACAGACTGGCCAACAAGATCGCCCTTGTTACCGGCGGCGCTGTCGGGCTCGGAAAGGCAACCGTCGAACGGATGGCTGAGGAAGGGGCAACCGTGGCCATCCTGGACGTGCGCGACGACGGGGGAATGGCCCTGGCCGAGGCCCTGACCCGCAGGGGCCTGTCCGCCGCCTACTGGCGATGCAATGTCGCGAGCGAGGCTGACGTGCGCAGCACCATCGACGCGGTGGTCGCTCGCTTCGGAAAGCTCGACATCCTCGTCAACAACGCCGGGATCGCGGGGGTCAGCAAGCCCACCCATGAAATCACTGAAGCCGAGTGGGATCTTGTACAGTCGGTCAATGTCAAGGGCGTGTTCTTCTGCACCAAACACGCCATTCCGCACCTGAAGGCTTCCGGCGGTGGATCGATTATCAACCTGTCATCGATCTACGGCCTCGTTGGTGGGCCCGATGTACCGCCCTACCATGCGTCCAAGGGGGCCGTGCGGCTGATGACCAAGACCGACGCCCTGCTGTACGCGCCTGACCGGATCCGGGTGAACTCGATCCACCCCGGCTTTATCTGGACGCCGATGGTCGAGACGCATCTCGCTGGCCAGGGCGATGTCGAGGAAGGCCGCAAGGCGGTGGGTGCCCTGCATCCGCTCGGCCACATGGGAGTCCCGGACGATATAGCGTGGGGTGTCGTGTATCTGGCGTCCGATGAGGCCGGGTTTGTCACCGGTTCCGAACTGGTCATCGACGGTGGCTACACGGCGCGGTGAGGTGTGACTCCCATGGGTCTGATCAGCCCATGACTGCGCGGAGTTCTGAGAGCTGACGCCAGGCATCCCGCCCGTCGACGGCGAACCGGATGAGGTCGAGATCCGATTTTGCGATGAAGCCTTGTGCGACAAGCGCCTCGAACCGGATCACATCGGTCCAGAATGTCTTGTCCACGAGGATCACGGGCACGGCCCGCATCTTTCCTGTCTGCCGCAGTGTCAGGATTTCGAACAGCTCGTCCAGGGTGCCAAATCCTCCCGGAAACACCACGAGAGCATTGGCGCGCATGGCGAGGTGCATCTTGCGCATTGCGAAATAGTGGAACCGGAACGTCAGTTCCGGGGTCGACCAGGCGTTCGGCTCCTGCTCCATGGGCAGGCTGATGTTGAAACCAATAGAAGGGGCCCCGGCGTCGAAGGCTCCGCGATTGGCGGCGGCCATGATACCCGGCCCGCCCCCCGTGGCGATGACGTTTTCGCGAGGGTCGCCCCTGCATTTGAGAGCCCCGCCCTCCTGCGAGGCGAGGCGCGCGAACCGTCGCGCCTCGGCATACCAGCGGGCGTGATCTGGTGGTCCATCTTCGGAAATGCGAGCGCTGCCGAACACCACGATGGTCGAATAGATGTTCCAAGCGCGCAGGATTTCGTCGGCCTTGGCGAATTCGAGCAGGAAGCGCACACCGCGCATCGAGTCGCCGAGAAGATAGGAGGAGTCCAGCGCCGGGAGCCGATAGGCACCGGAGTTCCTCTGGGCGGCGTTTGAACCGGAATCGGTCATGATGCCTTATCTGCCGGTGCTGGTGCCGCAGTCTTGGCAAGAGCGGCCTCCAGAGTCTGAAGCAGCGTCTGGCGCTCGGCATCGCCCGGCAGCCTCTGCAGGACCGTGTTCAGGCTGGCGAGGAAGGCTGCACGATCATTGTGCCAGTCAGCCCGGGTTGCCTGTCCGGGTGCCAGCCGCACACGACCGTTGCCGACTGCCTCTGCATTTTCGCGGGTCAGGGCATAGGTCTGATCGAAACGTGCGGTGAGCGATCGGTAACCCAACCCCGCTATGCGGGCATCGAGCGTAGCCAGGGCTTCGGGTTCGCCGTGGTCGAGGATCACGTTTCCGCTGATGGAGCCCCGTGCCTTCAGCCAGTCGACCAGATCGGTCGCATCCCCGTGGCCGGAATAGTTGTCCAGACTGCGGATACGGGCACCGACATGGATGTCCTCGCCCTGGATCCGGACGGCGGTACGGCCCTCGATGAGTAACCGGCCCAGCGAGCCAGCGACCTGGAACCCCGTCATCAGCACGGTAACGTCCTTGCGCCACAGGAGCCGTTTCAGGTGGCGTCTGATACGGCCTGCGTCGCACATGCCGCTACCTGCCAGGACGATGTGCCAACCACTCAAACGGTCCAGCCGATCACTCTCCTGCGGCCGCAGGAGATGATGAAGCCGTGGGGCATGGCGCAGCGGCTCGAACGGATTGTCGCCGGTATCGGCGTTCCAGCCACGCTGGAGGAACACCTCCGTCGCCTCGATGGCCAGGGGCGAATCGAGGAAAATCTCTGTCGAAAGATCGGGCTCGGACTCCATCACGGCCAGCAGGTCGAGGATCAGCTCCTGCGCCCGTCCCACTGCAAAGGTCGGCATCAGCAACGGCCCGCCGGCAGCCCTGGCCGCACGCAGCTCTTTCGCCAGGGCCCGACGTCGCGCGGACAACTCGAGATCGATCCGCTCGCGGTCCCCGTAGGTGCTCTCCAGAATGACGTGGTCGATCCCGACCGGCCCGGACGGTGCCGGCAGGAACGGCTGTCGTCCTGAACCGATATCGCCCGAGAACAGAAGGGTCAGGGGGGTCTCGCCAAGACCGATCCGCACCTCGATCGAGGCGGCACCCAGCAGGTGACCGGCCGGCCACCACACTGCCTCCACCCCTTCGACCACATCCCGCAGTGTGTTGAATTTCACCGTTTCGAAAAGACGCAGCGTCGGCTCCACGTCGGAGGTCGTGTAGATCGGCTCGACCCGTTTGAGGCCCCGCTGCTCATTGCGACGGTTAAGGTGGCGCACCTCGCTCTCCTGGATGCTGGCAGCATCCGCCAGCATGACTTCGCAGAGGTCCCGCGTCCCCCGCGTGGCGAGGATCGGCCCACGGAAACCGGCGCGGAAGAGTTTCGGCAGCAGGCCGGAATGATCGATGTGCGCATGCGTGAGCAGGACGGCGTCGATCCGGCTTACCTCGAAGGGAAACGGCTCATAGTTGAGGGCCTTCAGGGTCTTGGGGCCCTGGAACATGCCGCAGTCGACAAGGAGGCGGGTTCGTCCGGTGTCGAGCAGCATGCAGGAACCGGTGACGCACTCTGCAGCGCCGAAGAAGGTCAGGTGGACGGTCATGTTGCCGAATCCATTCCAGAGGGTGCAGTCAGTTTCCGGCCCGGATCGCCTGTGCAGGGATCGGCGTGGACGGACCCCATGTCATGGCTCCGCCTTCAGGGTTTCCAGATAGGCGACAAGGTCGTCGATCTCGCCGGCCCGGAAGATGTAGGGGGGCATGGCAGGATGTGCCGTTACCAGACCCTCTGCGAAGGCCCCCTCGAGCTGGTCCATCGGATAGTCGTGGAGAATCTCGCGGAACGGTGTTGCGTCCGCCATCGGACTCGCTCCCGTGGCCGCTGTCGCGTGGCAGCCGGCGCAGGCGGTGGCGGTCAGCAGCCGGCCGCGCTCGATGGCTTCGGCGCCGAGGCCGGCCGTCCGGTTCGATCCGCCCTCTGGCAGGACCGGCCCTCGCGGGGAGGAGGAACAGCC
>JAULZL010000172.1:0-5761 GCA_032117355.1 Candidatus Nanopelagicales bacterium | reverse complement strand
GCTCTGGGCACCGGCGTCACTGCGCGCTAGGGCAAGGACCTGGTCGATTCGCCGGCTCAGCCGGTCCACTTCCGCGGTTGCCGCAGACGCCTGAGCACGTACGTCCTCCTCGGAGGAGATGTCCTCGATCGCCTCCAGACGAAGTCGGACGCCCGTCAGGGGTGTCTTCAGGTGGTGGGAAGCATCGGCGGCGACCCGCTGAGTGCGCTCGATCAAGCCACCGAGCCGGACGGCAGTCGTGTTCAGCGCGCGTGCCACAGCGCGCACCTCACTCGGTCCAGCGGAGGCCGATGCGCGCAGCGACAGATCGTCCGGCAGTGCAGTAGCCACCTCAGCCAGTCTCCGCAGCGGAGCCGCGATCGACCAGGCGAGGATCAGCGCCAACAAGGCGGCTGCACCGACCACGGCAACCACGAAAAGAGTCAGCCAGATCTGCGTGGAACGGATAGTCGCGTCGAGTTCATCCTCAGGAAGGGACAGCCGGATGGCGGCCACAACCTGCTCGTCCTGGACAACCGGGGCCGCCACGAAACGCAACTGGGTACCGAGCGTCTGCGAGCCTCGAACATCCGATGCTAGAGCCCCGCTGAGGGCCTGTTGGATCTCAGGTCGGTCGAACTGTCGGTCCAGCGCCCCGTCGTCACTATCCGAAAGCAGCTGAAGGTCCGACGAGACGATCACTACCCGCGCACCGGTCTGGCCGGCAGTTTCCTCGACGATCGCTGTCCATCGGCCATCAGGCTGGGATGCGAGCCGCGACGCCGCCGCGAGAGTCTGCACCTCCAGCCTCGAGACGAAGGCCTCGCGCTGGTCGCCCGCTACGACCAGCGCCAGCGGGACGGCCAGGGCAATGGCGACGACAGCGGCGAGCGCCGTCATCGCAAGCACCAGTCGACGGGTCATTCGAGGGCGAGCCGGTAACCGACGTTGCGAACTGTCTCGATCAAGGTCGGGTCACCGAGCTTCTTGCGAAGGGAGGCGACATGGACGTCCAAGGTCTTGCCAGTACCGATCCAGACTGGGTCCCACACCCGGGAGAAGAGTTCATGGCGGGTCACCGCACGACCCGGCTCCTCGGCCAGAACGGCAAGGAGATCGAACTCTTTGGCGGTCAGGTCGACTCGGATTCCGTCGACCTCTACGGCACGTCGGCTTCGGTCGATCAAGACTCGTCCTGCATCAAGGCTCGGCTCAACCCGGCGGCGGCGGGCCACGGCCCTGATTCGGGCGGCCAACTCCCGCACACTGAACGGCTTGACGACATAGTCATCGGCACCGAGTTCCAGGCCGACGATCCGATCCGTCTCGTCCCCCCGGGCCGAGGCAATGATGATCGGGACGTCGGAGTTTCGACGCAGGTCGCGCAGCACGTCAAGGCCGTCACCGTCGGGCAGGCCCAGGTCAAGGAGAACGAGGTCGACGTCCCCGGAGGCGCCGAGAACGTGCGCGGCATAGGCAACATGGCTGACGTCAAAACCATTTCGGCGCAGGCCCTCGAGCAATGGCTCGAAGACCGCAGGATCATCCTCGACCACCAAGACCTTCACGGGGTCATCGTGGCATGGTGCAGGGCAATCGTCGGTCGCCGACAACTCATTGAGCACAGCCTTACCTGGACTTAACCGCGACCTGGCCTTGGCATTCGTCTGGCGACCTACCGTGACGGAGACAGAACATGCGGGTCGGTCCGCACCGGAACAGCAGGGAGACATCATGAACCGCGGCACGATTATTGCCTTGGCAGCCGGAGTGGCCGGCGTGCTTGCCACTAGTGCTTTCGCCGGAGTCGCCGTCTACAACGCGGCCACCGTCTCCAGCCGTGCGGATGACTCGGTGGTGATGGCAGCGGTGCCTCAGCCGGTCCTGGCAGATGTCTCAAACCTTGCGCCAGACCAGGCACTTCCGGCGCTTCCGCCGCTTCCCGAGGTTCCCGCTTCACCGTCCACACCTGAGACCACCACCGCTCCCTCGGCTGGCCAGCAGGCCGGGCAGGCAACCCAGTCGAAGGCATCCCCTGCGGCGCCGGCCCTTACCAGGGCCAAGGCCTCGCGAATCGCACTGAGTGAGGCTTCCGGCGAGGTTGTTGGAATCACAGCCAGATCACGCATGGGCTATCAGGCCTGGGCGGTTCAAATCAAGCGACCTGACGGCTCGATCGTGACGGGGTATGTGGACAGGGAAAGTGGCGTTGCCTTCGACTGGGTGATTGACCAGCCAGCGCCTGCGGCCACCTACGACGACGATGACGACAACGGTGAAGATGACGAAGACGAAGACGAGAGTGAGGACGAGGGTTCGGACGACGACGACTAGTCCGACCACTACTTGGCGTTGACCGTCGAGCAGGGCAGGACTGCCGGTACCGGCTCGCCACCATCACTGACCGGCCAATTCGGGCTGAAGAGGAAGGCGGCTGTGGCAGTCGGCTTGATGGCACACACCGCACGGGCTTTCAGCACCTCGACTGACCAGTCCGGGCCCGATGAGGCTCGATAGGTACTTGCTGGAAGGGCGGGCCACCACAGCACCGCCGTCGCCAGGAGTCCGACGGGAAGCCACCATCGATTCCCCGAAAGGCGGGCGCGTTGATCTACGTAGAGCAGGATCGCAGTTACCCAACATAGAAGTGGAATCACGTGGTACCGGTTGCTCGTCTCGCCGATGACAGAGGGAACGAAGCCCGCAAGGAGTCCGGCGACGACCAGTAGGGCCAGTTGGCCACTGATGGTTGCCCGCGCACGCAGATAGCCGATGACCCCGACCGCTGCGATGACGAGGGTGAGGTAGACCCCGAAGTAGGGCCAGCCCTGGACCTCGAGCCCATCGAATGACGGGGCCGACTGTTGAATCTGCATCCCCGGGATCAAGGACGCTACCGAGATCGACGTCGAATCCGCCCACACGAGCATGGTGGTGAAGGAAGGTTCCATCGATCGGGGCTGATCGGCGGTCAGCACAACAACCGCCTGCGGAATCAGTCCGACCGCGGTTGCACCTAGCCAGATGGCGGCCTGCCGGCCCGGGATCCATTTCCTGGCACGTTCGAGAAGAACAATCAGTGCCAGCACGATCACGGACGGGATCGTCAAACCCGTCAGCACCAGGATCCCTGCGACCAACCAGGTGGCTCGCCGACCTGAAGGCGGTATGCACACGGTCACGGTCGCGAGGAACAGCAAGGGCATGTACATACTCGCAACCGAATTCACCGCCTCAAGGCCAGCGAGCGGCAGGACCACCGGCAACAGCCCGACCGCACTTGAGGCCACCAGGCTGAACCCCGAGGAACGAAGATGCCAGGCCATCACACCACCGACGACTGCTGCAATCAGCGCCGCTGACAGGTTGGCGGCAATGGACCACGCAGATAGGGGCACCTGTGCGACTAAGCCAGCGACAACCCTCGGCCCGAGCAGTAGGTAGCCAGCGAATGGCTGAAAGGCACAGTCGAGGAATCCGAACTGAGCCACGCACATCGGGAACAGACCATCCTCGGCCCACAGCACCCGGTCGAGTGAATGTTGGTTGGCCAGCCACAGTCGGCCAATTGAGGTAGCGGCGGCGGCAATGCCGACACACGTCGCAAGCAGGAGGGTGCGATGCGTAGGCACCACGGCGCGCATCGACATGGCCATGGGTGTCCTCCGTGACAAGCAAGAACCCCTCATGCGAAACATAGCGACTCGACGACCTTCATCGGGGAAAGCGCGCCGACTCCCGGGCGCGGGAGGTTGACCCGCCCTCTGCGGCGGTCCACCATGGGCGGCGTGAGCCAGCGGGGGATATCCACAGCGCTCACCTGGTCCCAGGCTCGGCACGTGGCCTCACATGCGGCCACGACCTTGCCACCGGTTCTGGCCCGTTTGGGCGAGGCCTTCGGCCACCCGCTGGCCGAGCCAATCACCCGACTCGTAGACGACCCGCCCACCGATCTCGCTGACCAGTCCGGCTACGCCGTTCGCGGCAAGGGGCCCTGGACGCTGATCGACGAGCCGGCCCGGCTGCCGGGAACGTGTTCACGGGTGTCAGCGGGCGAGCCTCTGCCGGCCGGGATCGTTGCCGTCCTCACCACAGAGCAGACCGAATCCGAGCGGACGAGGGATGGAGGGGTCAGAGTCCTTGGCCGCGACGCATTGACCGGATTACCCGACCCCGCTGCGCGCCCCACTGCGGACGAGGGAATCCTGCGCAAGGGCTGCTGGGCTCGTTCCGGTGAAGTTCTCGCCCAGCGCCCAATGGGGGCGCCGTCAAGCCGCGTCCAACTGGTAAGTCCCGCAATGGTTGCCCTCGCCGCAGCCTCGGGCCACGACACCATTGCCGTTGTCCGGCCGCCTTCGGTCGAGACGATCATCATCGGCGAAGCACTGCAATCTGCTGGAATCCCCCGGGCCGGCAGGGTTCGGGATGCGCTCGGGGATGCCGTGCCAGCGCACGTCGCAGCTCTTGGGGCGCGCGCCAATCCGCCGATTCGCGCCCTGGACGACGCTCAGGAGATCCGAACCCTGGTGGAGGACTCGAATGCCGACCTCGTCATCACGACCGGTTCCACCGCGGTTACTTCCCGGGCCGCCATGCGCGGGGTCCTCGTTGACCTGGGGGCACACTGGCTGATCGACGGTATCGCCATGACGCCCGGCGGCTCCCTGCTGCTCGCCCGACTTGTCGATGGACGAATCCTCGCCTGCCTGCCCGGCGATCCGGCATCAGCCCTGGCTGGTCTCTACACCGTGATCGGCCCGGTCATTCGTTCAATGCGAGGTCTGCCGCAGCCGGAACTCGCCTCGGCAGTCCTCGCCAGCGCGGCCGTCCAACAGGGCCGGTCCCAGGACACCTACTTGGCGCCCGTGACCGTGCTCGACCACGACGGTCGCTCGTACGCAACACCCCTACCGACAACCGGGCCAGCGGGCCTGGCTGGATGGGCCAATGCGGATGCGATTGCGGTGATCGCCCCGGGGACGGGCTATCGGGAGGACGTCGTGGAACTACTCCCGACCATCGGTGCCTGACCCTTGTAGGGGCGGGTCGGTGCTGGGGCCGGTACGAATCCGCGGGCGAGCAGGCCGAAGACGATGAGCGCACCGGCGGCAATGAGCAGTGCAATCGACCACTCAGCGAGCGCATCGGTGCCCGCAAGGACGTAGTGCGCTGTCGCCAGCGGCCAAGCCGCGTAGGCGATCAGGTGGCTGCGCTTGAACCACGAGTTCCCAACCTTGCCCAGACCCGGTCTGATTCGCCCGATGATCGACACCGGGATCAGCAGCCAGAAGGCAAGGGTGCCAAGGGCGAGGGCCAGCGTCTTCCACTGCGCCAGCCCGGGCACGAGGATTTCACCAACGGTGAACTTCACGGCTGGGTCGATGAGCAGCAGGCCTAGGTGAACGAGCAGGAAGGCCAGCGCGGTCACCCCGAGCCAACGGTGCATGTCGAGTAGCCGGATCCCGGAGGCGAGGCGACCAAGCAGCCTGGTTCGCAAGAGGATGCCCCAGACCACCACCGCCGTTAGCAGGCCCCAGGAAGTGATGCCACTAGCCCGAATACCCAGCCAGGTCCACGGAATGTCAGCCACGATCGGCTCCCATCAGTCGGCTCTCCTTCACTTCGCCCACCACATCGGCGCACTCGGTGCTCAGGGGCGATCCGTGCTCAGTCAACAGCACGGACGCCAGACCGTGCTGTTCCAGCCACTTCGGAGCCCGCTGGGGGCCAAGGAGCAGGGCCGCCGTTGCGGCCGCCTCCGCCCACCAGCCGGTGTCGGCAG
>JAULZL010000171.1:0-4146 GCA_032117355.1 Candidatus Nanopelagicales bacterium | reverse complement strand
TGGTGCGCTTCCATCTTCCGGTGTGAAGGTCATGGTGAGCTTTCCTTTTCCTTTGATCACGGTATCGGTGGCGCGGTACTGATCACCGAAGGCATGTCGTCCCACAATGATGGGGGCGGTCCAATTTGTCACTAAGCGCGGAATGTTGCTGATGACGATGGGCTCGCGGAAAACCGTTCCGTCCAAAATGTTTCGGATGGTACCGTTTGGACTCGTCCACATTTGTTTGAGACCGAACTCCTCGACGCGGGCTTCGTCCGGGGTGATGGTCGCGCACTTCACGCCGACGCCGTACTTCTGAATCGCGTGCGCCGAGTCGATCGTGACCTGGTCATCGGTGGCATCGCGATGCTCGATGCCAAGGTCGTAGTACTTCAGGTCAACATCAAGGTACTTAAGGATCAGTTCGTCCTTGATGAACTGCCAGATGATGCGGGTCATCTCATCGCCGTCGAGTTCCACGACCGGATTGGCGACCTTGATCTTGCTCATTGCACTCCTCGAGTCATCTGATGCCCGTCCCTCCCCCACCACTCCCGCCGTTTGTCCCGGTATCCGGGACAAACGGGGGAAACGGGGTCGAATCGGGCGATTTTCTGCTGCTTGTGGCGGATACCGGGACAAACGGGGGAAGGGGGTGGGTGGCTTAGAGGTCCTTGACGTCGGCCTGCTTGGTCTTCACGGCCTCATAGGCCTCAACGAGCAGCGCCCTCTCGGCATCGGTGAGCGGAGTCTCTACGACCTTGCGAATCCCGCCCTTGCCCAGTTCTGCTTCCACACCCAGGTAGGCACCGGAGAGGCCGTACTCTCCGTCAACCCAGGCGCAGACCGGCATGACAGCACCCGAATCCTCATGGATCGCGCGGGCCATCCGGGCAGCAGCAGCCGATGGCGCGTAGTACGCCGAGCCGGTCTTCAACAGGGCCACGACCTCGGCTCCGCCGTTGCGCGTGCGCACAACGAGCTCCTCGATCTTGTCCGCGGAGAGCAGCTCCGCCAGCGGCTTGCCATCTACGGCGCAGGCCGAGGCAACCGGGACCATGGTGTCCCCGTGCGATCCCAGGGTCAGGGTGGTCACCGAGGAGACCGGCACACCCAATTCCTCTGCGACGAAGTGGGTGAACCGGGCGGTGTCAAGCATGCCCGCCTGGCCGATAACCCGCTCATAAGGGAAGCCGGTGACTATCTGCGCAAGCGCGGTCATCTCATCAAGTGGGTTGGCCACGTTGATGACGACGGCTTCGGGCGCATGAGTGGCGATGTTCTCGGCGACCGCGCGCATGATCTTGGCGTTTGTCTCGATGAGGTCCATCCGGCTCATGCCGGGCTTGCGCGGCAGGCCCGCCGTGATCACGACGATCTTCGAGCCGGCGATGACCTCATAGCCCTCGCCATTGGGACCGGTGGTCTGGCCGACAACCTTCGTCTCAAAGCCCTCGATCCATCGCGACTGATTCATGTCTAGGGCCAGGCCCTCGGCCTTGCCGTCGATTACGTCGGTCAGCACGACCGTCTCGAAGATGTCGTACTCCGCCAGCCGCATCGCGGTCGTGGACCCATAGAAACCTGCACCGATGACTGAGATCTTGCCGCTACGTGACATGACTGCCCGCGCCTTCCAGGGTGAGGGGGAGAAATCTTGACGTCAAGATACCTCACTCATGTGGAGGTCAGCGCCGCTCACGGCGCCTCGAACGCCGGTGAGATGACCATCACATGGGAGCGAGTCGGTCGTGGCCGGGCGGTACCGGTCGGCGGGGCGCTCGGTCACTGGTCCGGCTAGCCCTCCCCGGCCAGTCCGGCCAGCGCCACCCATTCAGCCGCGATCTCAAGGAGTCTGTCGTTGGCCGCAGGCGTGCCGACAGTGATGCGCACCCCCTCGTCGGCAAATGGCCGGACCGACAGACCCGCCTCATCGCACATTCCGGCTAGGGCTGACGTCTGCTGGCCGAGCCGAAGCCACACGAAGTTCGCCTCCGACTCGGACGGGGTCAGGCCCACTGAACGCAGGCCCGCGAGAACCCGATCACGCTCGGCTGCAATCAGACCCGCCTGCTCAAGGAGTGCACCCTCGTTGTGCAGTGCCGCGATCGCCGCTGCCTGGGCGACCGTGGACACTCCGAACGGCACCTGCACCTTGCGCAGGGCAGCAGCAACCGGCTCATGGGCGATGCAGAATCCCACCCGCAGCGCTGCCAGGCCGTGGGCCTTGGAGAAGGTGCGCAGCACCGCGACATTTGGATACTGGCGGTAGTACTGCAGTCCATCCGGGATTCGACCGGGGTCGACGAACTCCCGATAGGCCTCGTCCAGGACGACGAGGACATCCGGTGGGACCGCTGCAAGGAATCGTTCGAGCGCCTCGCGGCCCACTGCCGTGCCGGTGGGATTGTTGGGATTGCAGACGAAGACCAGTCGCGTCGTGTGGTCGATCGCGGCAAGCATCGCATCAAGGTCATGCCGGTCGTTGGAGTCCAACGGGACGGGTCTGCTCGTGGCACCCGCGATCAGCGTCACGATCGGGTAGGCCTCAAATGCCCGCCAGCCGAAGACGACAGTGTCACCGGGCTCACTGGTGATCTGCACGAGTTGCTGGGCCAGGCCGACACTGCCGGTGGCGACCGCGACATCCTCGATCGGGAGGTTGAATCTGGTGGCGATCGCCTCGACCAAAGCGGTGGATGCGAAGTCCGGGTACCGGTTCAGGCTTTCCAGGGCCAGCTCTGCGGCTCGAAGCACCTCGGGGATGGGTGGATAGGGGTTCTCGTTACTCGAAAGCTTGTGGCTGACCACCCCCTCGCGGACCTTCGGCGGCTGGCCGGCCTTGTAGGCGGGAATGTCGTCGAGGGCCGAACGGAGCCGAGGAGTCTGGGTCACGTAGGAACTATGGCAAACAATCGTCAGTTTGGCGGTGGCACCCAGAAGGTAAAGACCGTCAGACTTATGGCAAGGCCCCCCAGGATCAGCACGTCAGTGCGCTTGGTGCGGACCGCGAGCATGCCCGCCTCTGAGTTCGGCAGCAGGAGTCGCAGGAATGTCGCCAGCATCACGCTGGCCGACAGGACGATGCTGCCGCGGCGGAAGTGATCCATCGCGATCATCAGCAGCGCCACCGTGATGCCGATCAGGACGACCGTGATCGGCCACTCGGTCAATGACCAGTGCCGGCGGCGTGCGCCAATGCGGGGCAGGCCGTCTTCTGCGGGGCTTCGGTTGCTCATCGGGTGTCACTGTAGGGGCAGTGGCTGACAGCGACGTCCCCGTCGTCCGGATAACGAGCCAGCGAGCACAGCCGAGTCCGACGCCAAGCCCTGCCTCACGCCAGCAGGGACCGCTCAGCCTGCTCAACGACGTTTGTGAGCAACATGGCCCGTGTCATAGGGCCAACACCACCGGGCATCGGGGCGACGAATGAGGCGACACCCAGCACGCCCGGGTGGATATCGCCCACCAGCCCGGCATCCGTCCGGGTGATGCCGACGTCAAGGAGGACCGAGCCGGGCCGGACGAGGTCTGGCCTGATCAGGTGCGGCACTCCGGCAGCAGCCACGATGATGTCCGCCATCCCGAGGAAGTCCGGCAGGTTGGACGTCCCCGTGTGACACAGGGTCACGGTGGCATTCTCACTGCGGCGGGTCAGCAGGAGGCCGAGGGGACGACCCACCGTGACGCCACGTCCGATCACGACGACATGTGCGCCATCCAGGACGACTTCGTACGCGCGAAGCAACTCCACGATTCCCCGCGGCGTGCACGGCAGCGGAGCATCGATCCCCAGGACGAGCCTGCCAAGGTTCAGCGGGTGCAGGCCGTCAGCGTCCTTCCC
Organism: Candidatus Nanopelagicales bacterium; assembly: GCA_032117355.1. Taxonomy (GTDB): domain Bacteria; phylum Actinomycetota; class Actinomycetes; order S36-B12; family S36-B12; genus REEB460. The sequence continues at coordinate 320 of JAULZL010000171.1, read as the reverse complement.
TGAGTCCATCAGCTCAAGGACCCGATGGGAATCCAGGTTCCGCGGCAACGGAAGCTGAACGATGTAGCCGGTCACCGCAGGGTCGGCATTGAGCCGCGCGACTTCGTCCTCCACCTGCTGCTGCGAGGCATCGGAAGGCAACTCGACCCGAATGGATGCGATGCCGACCTCCGCGCAGTCCCGATGCTTGCCGGCTACATAGGCGCGGCTTCCCGCGTCATCGCCAACGAGGACGGTGCCAAGGCCTGGATGAACACCGGCTTGCCGGAGTGCCATCACCCGATTCCTGAGGTCCTCCTTGATGCGGGCCGCGGTCGCCT
>JAULZL010000170.1:0-9624 GCA_032117355.1 Candidatus Nanopelagicales bacterium | reverse complement strand
TCGTAGGTGTGAATAGATACGTGGAATCCGAGCCGAACCCACTGCTGGCCGACATCGACTCGGCGGTCCAGTCGGTTGACCCGGCGGTAGAGGCGGAGGCCGTCTCCGCACTCCTGGATTGGCGGGCCGCCCGCGATGATGCCGCAGCGGCTGAGTCACTTGAGCAGTTGCGTGCTGATGCGGTGTCGGGGGTGAACCTGATGGCGGCAAGCCTTGCCTGCGCTCGCGCTGGTGTCACGACGGGGGAGTGGGCAGCCGCCCTGCGTGAGGTCTTCGGGGAGTATCGGCCGCCGACGGGGATCTCCGGCGTGGTGTCGGGGGCCGTGGGTGATGGCATGGCACAGGTGCGTGCTGACGTTGCTCGCACTGCCCAAGAGTTGGGTGCCCCGCTGCGGTTCCTCGTTGGCAAGCCCGGCCTGGACGGCCACTCCAATGGAGCCGAGCAGATTGCTGTACGTGCCCGTGATGCCGGCTTCGAGGTGGTCTACCAGGGGATTCGACTCACTCCCGAGCAGATCGTCGCCGCGGCAGTTGAGGAGGACGTCGATGTTGTCGGCCTGTCGATCCTGTCGGGATCCCATCGAGAACTGGTGCCCGCCGTGGTCGATGGGCTTCGGGTGCGTGGCGCCGGCGAGGTGCCGGTTGTCGTGGGCGGCATCATCCCTGAGTCGGACGCCGAGTGGCTTCGCGAACGCGGGGTCGCGGCGGTCTTCACTCCCAAGGATTTCGATGCCACCGCAATCATGGCGTCCGTGCTCGGTGTCGTCCGCACCGCCAAGGGTCTCGATTCGAATAAGGGTCTCGATTCGAACGCGCGTGGCTCGAACACCCTCGGCGTCACGTGACCACCCCGGTAGCCTGCGCAGGTGCGGATCATCATTGCCCGGTGCACGGTGAACTACGCCGGGCGGCTGACGGCGCACCTACCCGAGGCCGTTCGAGTGATCATGCTGAAGGCTGATGGCTCCGTCCTCATCCACTCCGATGGGGGTTCGTACAAGCCGCTGAACTGGATGAGCCCGCCCTGCGTACTGAAGGTCCGCGAGGCCGATGGCGAACTGGACGAAGCGGTGTGGGTGGTCGAGAACAAGGGTGGCGAGCAGCTCGTCATCACCATCCACGAGAGCCTCCACGACACCGCTCACGACCTCGGCATCGACCCCGGCCTGCAGAAGGACGGCGTGGAGGCGCATCTGCAGCACCTGCTTGCGACACATGTGGGCGTCCTCGGCGATCAGTGGAGCCTCATCCGTCGGGAGTACCCAACGGCCATCGGGCCGGTCGACCTGCTGTGCCGGGACGGTGCGGGCGTGACCGTGGCAGTGGAGATCAAGCGCCGCGGGGAGATCGACGGTGTCGAGCAGCTGACGCGGTACCTGGAATTGCTCAACCGGGATCCATTCCTCTCGCCGGTGCAGGGAGTATTCGCGGCCCAGGAGATCAAGCCGCAGGCTCGGGTCCTTGCTGAGGATCGGGGTATCCGGTGCGTGGTCCTGGACTACGAGTCCCTCAAGGGAACAGCCGATCCGGGGCTTCGGCTCTTCTAGCAATGCGGTGAACCGTCCGGGCGGCATTCGCCGGGGCACTGACCTATAGGAGATGGCAGGTATGCAGCGGATCGGCGTGATTGGCCTGGGAACCATGGGCTCGGGCATCGTCGAGGTCATCTCGCGAAGTGGCCATGAGGTGGTCGCGGTGGAGATGCTCCCCGAGGGTCTGGATACGGCCCGGAGCCGGATCGTCGGCTCCACCGATCGAGCGGTGAAGCGCGGAAAGATGTCGACGCAGGAGCAGGTTGATCTTCTCGCTCGAATTTCCTTCTCGACCGACCTAGCGGACCTCGCGACCGCTGACCTCGTCATCGAGGCTGTCCCCGAGAAATTGGATCTCAAGCGCGAACTGTTCGCGGCCCTGGACGGAATTATCCCGGCCCATGCGATCCTGGCGACCAACACGTCATCGCTGTCGGTCACTGACATCTCCGTTGCGACCAGCCGACCCGCTCAGGTCGTCGGGATGCACTTCTTCAATCCGGCGCCCGTCCAGGCCTTCGTGGAGGTCGTCCGCACGGTGGTTTCCTCTGACGAGGTCGTCGAGTGGGTCACCGCCTTCGCGCGGTCCCTTGGCAAGGAGCCGGTTGTCGTTGGGGATAAGGCGGGCTTCATCGCCAATGCGCTGCTGTTCGGCTACCTCAACCATGCGGCCTCGATGTTCGAGCAGAAGTACGCGACTCGCGAGGACATCGACGATGCGATGCGGCTTGGCTGCGGCCTGCCCATGGGGCCGCTCGCCCTGCTGGACCTCATCGGACTCGATACCGCATACGAGATCCTCGACACGATGTACAAGCAGGGGCGCGATCGACTTCATGCGCCGAGCCCGATCCTCAAGCAGCTGGTCACCGCCGGCTTGAAGGGCCGCAAGTCCGGTCGCGGCTTCTATTCCTACGAGGCACCGCAGTCACCGGTGATCGTCGAGGACGACACGTCGCCGGGTCGCAACCAATCAATTGGTGCGACGCGAACCATTGCGCGTGTCGGAGTCGTGGGTTCAGGAACGATGGCGACCGGCATCGTCGAGGTATTTGCGAAGGCTGGCTTCGAGGTCACGTACCAGGCCCGCTCTGACCAGAAGGTCGAGGCTGCTCGCAAGTCGATTGAGAAGTCGCTGGAGAAAGGGGTCCAGCGCGGCAGGCTATCCGAGCAGGATCGGGATGCAACCCTGGCGCGAATCGCCGGCACCACGGCCCTGGATGACTTCGCCGACATGGATCTAGTGGTCGAGGCGGTAGCCGAGGATCTATCGGTCAAGATGGCGCTTTTCGAGATCCTGGACGAGGTTTGCCGGCCCGGTGCCATCCTTGCCACCACCACATCGAGCCTGCCTGTCATAGAGCTGGCAGCAGCCACCTCGCGACCCCAGGACGTCGTCGGCATGCACTTCTTCAACCCGGCACCCGTCATGAAGCTCGTCGAGGTCGTCAGCACTGTGTCGACCTCGGATGATGTCATCGCTACAGCAGTCGAGGTGGCGCAGCGGATCGACAAGCACCCCGTCCGATGCGGTGACCGAGCGGGTTTCATCGTCAACGCGCTGCTGTTCCCGTACCTCAATGACGCTGTTCGAATGGTCGAGGCGAACTACGCCACCGCCGACGACATCGACAGCGCGATGAAGCGAGGCTGTGGCTACCCGATGGGGCCATTCGAACTCCTCGATGTCGTCGGGCTGGACGTCTCCCTGGCCATTCAGCGGACGCTTTATCTGGAGTTCCGCGAGCCGGGGTTCGCCCCCGCCCCTCGGCTGGAGCACTTGGTGACCGCCGGATACCTCGGGCGCAAGACCGGCCGGGGCTTTCGTACCTACCCGTAGGCTTTCGCCCATGGGCCGCAAGAACCGCCGTCGGGAGGATGACGTTCCCGCGATGCGGGATGCCGCGGCCTATGGCGCCCGTCGAATCGAGGACTTCGGCGGCGAGGACTGGGTGGTGCAGACGATCACCGGTTCGGCATCGACCAAGACCTATCGCTGCCCCGGCTGCGATCACGAGATCCGCCCGGCCACGCCACATGTCGTTGCCTACCCGGCTGATGGCCTCGGTGGGGTCGAGGCGCGACGGCACTGGCATTCCGCTTGCTGGTCCTCTCGCGGTAATCGCGGCCCACGCATCATGCGTTCATCGAGGGGTCCGCGCTACTGATGGCCGACCTGGATGAGGCTGCTGCGGTCTCGGATAGCCAGCCGATCGTGGCGAACTCGGTGCTGCCGGCCCGCCGGATTCCCATCGAGTTGGTGACCAGCGATGACCTGCTGCTCGTCGGTGAGCTCGCGCTGCCCGTCGTACATGACCCGGTGGGCACGATCATCTGCGTTCACCCGCTGCCGACCCACGGCGGCATGATGGATAGCCACGTTCTGCGCAAGATGGCCTGGCGCCTGCCCGCCCTCGCCGACCTGGCGATCCTGCGCTTCAACACTCGGGGCACGACAAGTGCCGCGGGCACCAGCCAGGGTTCCTTTGACGAGGCTCGTGGCGAAGGGCTCGATCTAGCTGCGGCCATTGCTTTTGCACGCGAACGTGGCCTGCCCGATCCATGGCTGGTCGGCTGGTCCTTCGGGACGGATGTCGTGATCAAGCACGGAAACATCGACCCGGTGCAGGGCGTCATCCTGCTCTCCCCGCCGCTGCGCTTCTCCGTCGCCGAAGACCTACGCGAGTGGGCGAAGTCAGGCCGAGTGATGACCTGCCTGGTCCCCGAACACGATGACTTCCTGCAACCCGACCAGGCGCGGGAGCGGTTCGCGGTCATCCCCCAAGCGGAGGTTGTCGCGGTTCCCGAAGCCCGTCATCTGTGGGTGGGGGAGCGATTCGTCTCGTACGTCCTCAATGCCATCGTCGAGCAGGTCGCGCCTGACAAGGCTCCGGTGCCGCGAACCTGGGACGGGCCGATGGAACGCTGGAGCGATCTATGAGCGGGACTCTTGTGCTGCTGCATGCCTTCCCGCTCGACCACCGCATGTGGGCGGGGCAGGAGCGTGCTGCGACCGAGGCTGGCTGGCGGGTGATCGCGCCCGACCTGCCGGGCTTCGGTGGCACCACCCTCCTTGCGGCTGAACCGAGCCTGGACGCTGTTGCCGCACACCTGCTGAGTCGATTGGCCGAGGATGGCGTAGAGCATGCCGTCATCGGTGGGCTTTCCCTGGGTGGGTATGTCGCCATGGCGCTGATCAGGATGGCGACGATGGCAGGCCGGGCCGAGTTGTTCGATGCGGTGATCCTGTGCGACACCAAGGCATCGGCGGACGGGCCGGAAGCCGTGCGCAATCGGCTGCGACTTGCCGAGGCGGTGACGGCAGATCAGGTCGACAGCGGCCGGATTCTGCGCCAGGCGGTTCTGCCCGGACTGCTCGGCCAGACCACCCATGCCACCCGACCCGAGGTGGTCAACGTGGTTGGCGGCTGGCTCGACGAAGCACGGCCGGAGACAGTTGCTTGGTACCAGCGGGCCATGGCCGCCCGTTCGGACTCATATGACGCCCTGCGCTCCCTGCAGGTGCCGGCCCTGGTGCTGTGGGGGGCGCAGGACACCCTCAGCCCGAAGGCCGAGCAATCCGCCATGCTCGAGGCCCTGAGCCGTGGGCAGGAAGCCGTCATCGATGGAGCGGGCCACCTCAGCGCTGTCGAGGATCCTGACGCGGTGAGCGAAAGCCTGTTGCAGTTTCTTTGCTCAATGTGACGTGCAGTCAATAGACGCTCAATGTGACGTGCAGTCAATAGACAAAGTGGGCCTCGTCGAGGCAAACGCATCGAAGGGTGCGTGTCGCCTCCAACTAGAGGCCAGCCGCCTTCTTGATGAGTTCAGCGAAGGCACTCGCGCCGGTTGATGTCAGGTGGATGCCATCGGAGGCGAAGTAGTCGCCCCTTCCTTTGGACGTCTCGTACCAGTCGGCCAGGACGGCATTGGGGTAGTCCGCCAGTACCGTGTCGATCACCTCGTTGTTCGGATCGCGCCAGGTGCGCGGCATGTTCGAGTTGACGATGACCACCTTGGGGACGTCCTTCAGGATGTCGAGCATCTCCCGGAACATGTCCTCCGGCAGGACGCCGTTGGTCGCTGGATGCAGGACAACAATGGGGGCGAGCTTGGCTGCGGCGACGTACCTCTTGAGTGGTCCGACGAATGCACCTGGCATTCGCGCGACCTTCGCGTCCACTTTGGTGCCGGGGATGACCTCCTTGATGACGTTCCTAGCCCCCAGCATCACTGAGTCACCGATGGCACTGACCCGACCGTTGCCAGTGGTCGCGCCGGGAGTTGCCGGCGCTGTCGGGGTGCTCGTGGCCGATGAACTTCCGGCCTCCGGCGTCGGGGTGTTCGATGGCGCCGTGGTTTCGCCGCTGTCGAGGCTCACCTCAGTGGGGCCACCTGAGGCGACACCCATGGCCTCAGCGACATCTGCCGGGAGGCCGTCCGCGGCCGTCGGACTCGGCGCGGTAACCAACTGGCCGGCAAGCATGATGATTGCGGTGATCGCGGCCGCGCCGATCACCCAGGCACGTACGGCTAGCGACCGACGACGACGTTCCCCGGCAGATCGCCAGCGGGCAATCATGCGGCCAATGGCCCCGCGCCGAATCGGAATCTCGACGAATCGATAGCTCAGCTCGGCGATTCCGAAGGTCAGGGCCAGGCGCAGCACCAGCAGTGCGAAGCCGTCGATGGGGACGTCGAGTGAGGGTCGAGTAGCCATGTACACGGGCCAGTGCCATAGATAAAGGCCGTACGAGCGCTGGCCGATGTATCGAAGTGGCCGCATGCCGAGCACCCGGCCGACCAGAACCGCGGGATGGGTCGCGATTGCGATCAGCAGGGCGACGATGAGGGCGAGGCCGAAGAAGCCCCCGCGGTAGAGCCACGGGGTGAATTCGCCCACCGCGACGAAGAACCACAGCACGGCCAGCAGGGCCACGATGCCAGTGGTGGTGAGGATGATCCGCCCACCGCGGGGCACCGTTGCCGAGAGCCGACCTGGGCGCCAGAGGCAGGCCAGTGCAGCGCCAACGAGCAGACCCATTGCGTGGGAGTCGGTGCCAAAGTAGGCGCGCGAGGGGTCGGCGTAGTCGGGGAAGCCGTTGGAGACCGCCAGGACGGCCATCCAGATCGTCGACGCAACGGCCAGAAGTCCGGCGACCACGACGAGCCCGCGTCGCCGCCAGCGACGGACGACCAGGTAGGCGATCGCCGGCCAGATGAGGTAGAACTGCTCCTCGACTGACAGCGACCACAGGTGCTTGAGCATCGGCGGACGGCCGATTGACTCGAAGTAGGACTGGTCGGCGAGGACGTACCACCAGTTGTTCACGTACAACAGCGAGGCAAGTACGTCCGAGGCAACCTGGCGTGCCGCGTCGCGGTAGACGAAGGCCGCCGCGACCGAGACCACGAGGAGGAGCAGCAGCAGCGCAGGCAGGAGCCGACGGGCGCGGCCAAGGTAAAAGGCCTTGAAGTCGACGCGACCAGACCTGTCGAACTCTTCCAGGATCAGCGAGGTGATGAGGAATCCGCTGAGGACGAAGAAGACGTCGACCCCGAGGAAGCCACCGGGCATGAAGGGCAGGTCAGCGTGGTAGAGCAGCACGCCCATGACGGCAAGCGCCCTGATGCCGTCCAGGCCGGGCAGGTAGCCCATCTCCTTGGCCCGTCGACCGCGGTCCAAAGACCAGGGAACGACAGTTGTGTCGTCCTTCACCTGGTCAACTGAAGCCACGCCTTATCGTAGGGGAGTCTGCGGCCCCTGCCGACGACCGCGATCTAGCGCTCCCGGAAACGATTGATGGCCGTGAGGTGACGCTCCCTCAACTCTGGGTTGGTGACCCCCAGCCCCTCCTTGGGAGCAAGTGCCAGCACGCCAACCTTGCCCTGGTGCTGATTGCGGTACACCTCATAGGTGGCCTGGCCAGCCTGCTCGAGCGGGAAGGATTTGGACAACGTCGGATGAATCAGCCCCCGGGAGATCAGCCGGTTGGCCTCGTAGGCCTCGCGATAGTTCGCGAAGTGGCTCCCGATGATGCTCTTGAGGCTCATCCACAGATATCGATTGTCGTACTCGTGCATGAAACCACTGGTCGAGGCGCAGGTCACGATGGTGCCGCCCTTGCGGGTCACGTAAACACTCGCGCCGAAGGTCTCTCGGCCGGGATGCTCAAAGACGATGTCGACATCATCACCGCCGGTCAGCTCCCGAATTCGCTTGCCGAGGCGCTGCCACTCCTTCGGGTCCTGGGTGTGCTCGTCCTTCCAGAACTGGTACCCCTCCGCATTGCGGTCGATGACCAACTCGGCACCCATGTCGCGACAGACCTGCGCCTTCTCTGGGCTCGAGACCACGCACACCGGGATGGCGCCGCCATTGAGGGCGTACTGGGTTGCATAGGAGCCGAGGCCCCCGGACGCACCCCAGATCAGGACGATGTCGCCCTGCTTCATGCCACCGCCATTGCGCGAGACCAGCTGCCGGTAGGCGGTGGAGTTGACCAGTCCTGGGCTGGCAGCCTCCTCCCAGGTGAGGTGAGCGGGCTTGGCCAGCAACTGATTCGACTTGACCACTGCCAGTTGAGCGAGGCCGCCGAAGTTCGTCTCGAAGCCCCAGATGCGCTGCTCGGGATCCAGCATGGTGTCGTTGTGTCCGAGGGGCGACTCGAGTTCAACGCTCAGGCAGTGGGCAACGACTGCGTCTCCTGGGTGCCAAGCGTTGACGCCCGGCCCGGTGCGAAGCACGATCCCGGAAGCGTCTGACCCGAGCACGTGGTAGGGCAGGTCATGCCTCTTGGCGTCCGCGTGGGTCCGGCCGTATTTCTCCAGGAAACCGAAGGTCGAGACGGGCTCGAAGATGCTGCTCCACACGGTGTTGTAGTTGATGCTGGAAGCCATAACAGCGATCAGCGCCTCGCCAGCGGCGAGTTCAGGAACGCCGACATCATCGAGGTGCAGGGACTCTCGCGGATCCTTCTCCGCCGAGGGCACGCCCTCGAACATCCCCTGTTCGTCCTTGTGAATAGTGACAGCGCGATAGGACTCTGGGACGGGAATGGCGGCAAATTCTTCCGCGCTCGCTCCGGCTAGGACGGCATCGAGGACCTGCTGCATGGCGACTCCCCTTCAGTTGCACTGCTCGTGATCGCTCTCCAGGTAAGCGGTCGCTTACCTGGAGAGGAAGTCTGGCAGAGAACCCGAGCGAACGCCCCACCACCATGCCGCAGCGACGACGCCGCTCATCAACAGGCCGACGGCGACCCGATACGCCCGGCGGGCCAAGGCGCCCAGCAGGACGACTCCGAGGACCCCGGCGAAGACGGCCAGGGCTGCCTGGAACTGCTCCTCAGTGAGGGTCCACCCGGCCCAAGACAGATCAGGAGTGCCCATGACCCGGGGCAGCCTGCACCAGCTCGACGAGGACACCTCCGCAGTCTTTGGGGTGGGCAAAGTTGACGAGTGACCCCGCGGTGCCTCTGCGCGGCTCGTCGTACAGCATGCGCACCCCCGCCTTCCGCAGCCGATCAGCGGCGGCGACCACGTCGTCGACGCCGTACGCCACCTGCTGAATCCCCGGCCCGGAGCGGTCCAGGAACTTCGCGATGGTGGAGTCCGCGTTGAGAGGTGCGAGGAGTTGCAGGCAGGAGCCGCTGTCGCCAACGGCCAGCATGGCCTCGCGCACGCCCTGCTCCTCATTCACCTCCTCGTGGACGACGGTCAGGCCGAAGGCTGACTCGTAGAAGAGCTTGGCTGCATCGAGGTCGGCTACGGCGATACCGACGTGGTCTATGCGGGTGAGGAGGGGATCCATGGCGACTATGTTGTCACCCGAATCGGTTCGCAGGGCGCTAGCGCGAGGGAGTCGGCTGTGGGTTTTGATCAAGGCTCGGTCATCGTGGGCGGCGCTCGCACCCCGATGGGACGACTACTTGGCTCGCTGACCGGTTTCACCGGCGCCGACCTTGGCGGGGTGGCCATCAAGGCTGCGCTCGAGCGGTCAGGAGTTCCTGCCTCGGCCGTGGAGTACGTGATCATGGGCCAGGTTCTCCAGGCGGGTGCTGGGCAGATCACCGCGCGGCAGGCGGCCGTG
>JAULZL010000169.1:0-12415 GCA_032117355.1 Candidatus Nanopelagicales bacterium | reverse complement strand
CCCGGCCAGAACTTCAAGTGGCCCGGACTCGACGAGTCGGCCGCGACTGATGATGACGACGTCATCGACGGTCTGCTGGACCTCAGAGAGCACGTGGCTGGACACCAGAACGGTGCGGCCCTCGGCGGCAAGGCCCCGCAGGAAGGTTCGAAGCCAGGCAATGCCCTCGGGATCAAGGCCGTTGGCGGGCTCGTCCAGAATCAGGACCCCCGGATCCCCGAGCAGGGCCGCGGCCAGGGAGAGTCGTTGCCTCATACCGAGGGAGAAGCCGCCGACCTTGCGCCGCGCAGCGTCAGCGAGGCCTACGGTGCCGAGCACCTCGTCGGGGCGGGACTTTGGCAGGCCCGCTGCGGACGCCAGCACCCGGAGGTGATTGTGCGCAGTTCGCGCCGGGTGAAACCCACTCGCCTCCAAGGCTGAACCGACAACTCGGGCGGGCTCGCCCAGTTCGGCGTACGGCAGCCCGCTGATGTGAGCAGTGCCGGAGGTGGGGGAGACCAGGCCAAGCATCGTGCGCAGGGTGGTTGTCTTTCCGGAGCCGTTGGGGCCCAGAAAGCCGGTGACCCGACCGGGCTCGACCGAAAATGACAGGTCGTCGACCGCGGTGATGGAGCCGAATCGCTTGGTGAGGTTTTCTACAGCGAGTCGTTGCCCCGTTTCCACCCCCGAAGGCTATCCTTCGGCGATTTCTGGATCGAGGTCGGCCACACGTACAGTGTGACGCGTGAGTGGGTTGTCTTCCCGTGTGGCCGCGATGCCCACGATTGCCATGGCAATTGCTGGGCTCCTCCTGAGTGGCTTCCTCGGCGCCCCGCAGGCCGCTGCGGCGGCCCCCTATCCGGATGCGCCGGCCATCACCGCCGTGACCCCTACCGCAAGCGGCACCTTGATGGTGTCCTTCACGTCACCCGCCTCCGATGGTGGTTCACCGATCACTTCATACGAGGTGTCCTTGGACGGCGGTGGCGCCTGGTACACGTGCGCACCGCTGGTCAACGCATGCCCCCTCGGCAATCTCAAGAACGGCCAGCCCTACACGATTATTCTTCGGGCCCGCAACGCCCAGGGTGCCGGTGACAGCAGCGCACCGGCATCGGCGACCCCGCAGATCCCAGCCGGGGCTGATCCGGACAAGCCGGCCAAGCTTCCGCGTCCGCGAGTGGCAGTGACCGCGTCCTTCAATGCGGCGGCGAATGGACTTGGCGTCGACGGCTCAAGTGTCCGACTCGGCGTGGGAACGCTGCCGCGAATCAAGTTCAGCCGGAACATCCCCGACAAGGCGGTCGTCGAGCGACACCTGACGGTAACGGCGACTGATGATGCCACCGGCAAGACGACAGTCGTCCCGGGTTCATGGGGCTGGCTGGACGACAGCCGGGTTGCCTTTCGGCCTCGGAACTTCTGGCCCGGGCATTCACTGATCACTATCTCCTCTTCCCTCGACCGGGCGGTGCTCGGCAAGTCAGGTGCCGTGTCCCTGGTGGGCGGCAAGTCGCTGGGGACCTCGTACACATTCCGGACGGCGCGGTCCTTCATCGGCAAGGTCGATGGCTCGAAGCGTCAGATGCGGGTCTACGTGGATGGCAAGAAGGTTCGAACGATCAGCGTCTCCCTTGGCACCACGGACTGGGAGACCCGCAACGGGGTGAAGGTCATCACCACGGCCAAGGAGCCAGATAAGACCTACACCAGCCAATCGCTTGGCATCACCGACCCCACGGAGCAGTATGAACTTGATGCCAAGTGGAATACCCGCCTTACTCCGACCGGCGAGTTCATCCATACGGCAACCTGGGCGTACGGCCGAATTGGTCGCTGGAACGGCTCCCATGGCTGCACGAATATGTTCGAGAAGGATGCCAAGTTCATCTTCGATGAGACGATCCCCGGTGACGTCGTGGTCTACGAGAACACCAACGGGACGACCGTGGAGCCCTGGAACGGTGCTGGCGGCCTATGGAATATCCCTTGGTCGTCCTGGCTGAAGAAGTCGGCGCTTTCGAGTCTTACCGGATTGGCAGACACCTCCGGGGACGAAGACTCTGGATCGGTCGAGAACGCCAAGCCAGCCGGCGTCTAGTGGCCCCCGCATCTTCGGCTCTTTTTGAAGCCGCCACCACGGTCATCCCGCATGGCCCGGGGGAGTTCACCTGGCAGGTGCCGGATGGCTGGCAGCAGGGGAAGGGCGCCTGGGGTGGACTCGTGGTGGGCGCCTGCATCAATGCGGTAACCGCGTCCGAACAGGACGCTGACCGCCGAGTTCGCACGATCTCTGCTCATCTATACGCACCTGCCCCGGTTGGACCTGAACGGGTTCGAGTGCGCCTGATCCGCAAGGGATCGTCCATGTCCACTTGGGCAGCGGAGCTCTTGGACGACGCGCAGACAGCCATCGCGGAAGCGGTGGTGATAACCGGGTCGCAGCGCGCCATGGATCTGGACGAGAATCTGGGGGCTCGTGGCGCCTCCCGCTGCCCGCAGGCCGGTGACTGGCGTGCGTTCGACGTGGTGCCTGTCCGGCCACCTCTGGGACCAGTGTTCGCGGGGAACCTGGAGTTTCGCGTTGTGCGCGGGTTGCCCTTCTCTCAGGAGGAGTCGGGCGTTCTCGGCTGGATCCGATTCCCGGATCAAGGCTCTTGGACTGCCGCGTCCCTTCTCGGGATCGTGGATGGCTTCTGGCCCGCTGTCCTGCCGCTGCTGTCGCAGTTGCGCCCGATGGCGACGGTGGCCTTTTCTGCGCACCTCCTCGTCGACCCAGACGCTCTTGCCCCCGGTGAACCCCTCCTCTACGAGAGCTTTATGGGCGCAGCCCACGAGGGCTTTACGTCGGAGACCAGGCGGCTGTGGTCTGCCGATGGGCGACTTGTGGTCGAGAACCTGCAATCCGTCGTCGTCATTCGCTGACGGTTGCGCGCCTCGGGCCGGTAAACCCTGGCAGGATTCGTCCCCATGGGTCGGACGCCGAGCAAGGAGACCTGGTCTCGTGTCGTGGCTGCCATGGGGCCGGGACGATCCATCCCCGAGCGAGTCGCACTCTTCGCCGCCGCAGCGGCGGTCGGGCCCTCTTTTGAGCCGGGCCTTCAGCCGCGGCGAACGGTTCACCAGGCCGTCGCCACCGGAGTGATCTCCGCCTCGACCCTGACCCTGGTCACGGCAACGCAGAGCGGGGTCGAGGCGGTGAGCAGGCAGGTCCTGCGGCGCCTGCCCACCGGAACGGACACTGAGCGGGCTGGACTCGGCCTGCTACTCAGTGTCGGGTCGAACGTCGTCGTCGCCGGTGCAATGGAAGCCCTGTCCCGCGCGGTCCCCGCGAAGGAGGACGAGCCACTCCGGCGTGGGCTGCTGCGGGTCGCTGCCCAGCGGACGTCTCGGATCGCCGCTGGCGGGGCCATCCTCACCGCGGCTGTCGGATCAGTAAGCCTGATTTCCCAGACCCACCACAGACTGCGCTGGGTGGACGATGTGCCCGTCGCCCTGCCCGCGGGAATCGTGGCATCGGCCCTGGAAATCCACCGCGTTCATCGGCAGGCCCGTGAGGCGGGTGACGTGACCATCGCGGACGTGTCAACGGCGAACTCCGTCCTGATCGCCATCGGGGTGGGGGCAGGTGTCCTCGGTCTACAGGGAGCCGAGCGAGGTGTCGCCAACGGGGTCTCGCGAGTGATCAGCAAGGTGGCGCCCTCGTATGACGTGGTGTCCAATCCGATCGGCCACCTCGTCTCACTTGCCCTGCTCGGCGGGGCGCTCGGAGCGGGTTACGAGTACGCGGTTCGGCGCGTGGAGCAGGGAGGTGCGGCAATTGAGCCGGCCTATGACGAAGCACCGCGCAGCCCTCAGGTCTCGGGTGGGCCCGGAAGTGCGGTGCCCTTCGAGACCCTGTCTCGCGAGGGTCGGCGCTTCACCAACATGGTCCTGACCCGTCCCGAGATCGCCGCTGTCATGGGCATTGAGGCGGCGGCCGACCCGATCCGGCTTTTCGTCGGACTCGATAGCGGTGCCGAGGTCGAGGATCGCGTCGACCTGGTCATGGATGAACTGATCCGAACCAGGGCTTTCGACCGTCAAGTGCTCTGCCTGGCATCACCAACCGGCTCGGGCTACATCAACTACGTCATGGCGGAGGCGCTGGAGTACCTGACGCTGGGCGACTGCGCCATGGCCACCATGCAGTACTCGATGCTCCCGTCATCGATGTCGTTGACCCGGACATCCCTGGCGATCGATCAGAACCGAGCGTTGATGCACGCCATCACCGGCTACCTGCGCGGGATGCCGGAGGGTGGACGTCCCCGTTTCGTCCTCTTCGGCGAGAGCCTTGGCGCCCTCACCCTGCAGGACGTGTGGCGCCATCGCACCGTGGAGGCGATCAACCACGACTTCGTCCACTCCTCCCTCTACCTTGGGACGCCCTCGGCGACCGAGTTTGCCAAGGCCTGGCGGCTGAATCCGGCAAAGATCGACCCTGAGGGATCGATTGTCGAGGTAGACAACCTCGACGAGTACCTGGCCATGTCGGATGAGCGGCGGGCGGTCATTCGGCATGTCCTCATCAGCCACCACGACGACCCGATCCCCAAATTCGGGACGAATCTGCTCCTCCGACGGCCCTGGTGGCTCGGACCGCCGCAGACCCGGCCGGTGGGAGTGCCGAAGTCCTCGAAGTGGCGTCCCGGCACGACCTTCGTCCTCACCGCTGTCGACATGGTCAATGCCATGGAGGTGGTGCCGGGCACCTTCGGCCGGCGGGGTCATGACTACCGCGAGGACATCGCCCGGTTCGTATCCGCTGCCTACGACCTGCCGGCCACCACCGAGCAGATGGCGCGAATTGAGCGGGCGCTGCGCGAACGAGAGTTGCAGTGGGCCCAGCGTCGGGTGGTGAGCGAGCAGGTGGCTCGGGCTCGGGAGGCACTCATGCGGGAGATGAAGACGTGGGGGGTCAGCAGCGGCAGCGATGGGATGGCTGAGGCCCTGGTGACCCCAGCGATGCTGACCGAGGCGGCCAGCGCGCCGATGACGGGCTGAACGGGTGACCGGGCCGCTCGCGGGCCTTACCTTCGTCGAGATGGCGGGCCTTGGGCCAGCTCCATTTGCCGCGATGATCCTTGCCGATCTCGGTGCAACGGGCGTCCGAGTCGAATCACCCCGGCCATCGCTCGTGGCGGGGGATCCCCGGCTGGACATCACCCGGCGCGGGCGACGGATTCTGGTGGCGGACGTGCGCGAGGAGCAGCAGCGTGAGTCCGTGCTCGCCGCCATCGATGAATCCGATCTGCTCATTGAGGGCTTCCGGCCCGGAGTCATGGAGCGTCTGGGCCTTGGGCCGGATGTGCTCCTCGAGCGCAACCCTCGGCTGGTCTACGGCCGCATCACCGGCTGGGGGCAGGAGGGCCCGTGGGCCCACCGAGCCGGCCATGACATCGACTACATCGCCCTGGCGGGTGTCCTGGCGCACTTGGGTCGACGCGGTCAGCCTCCGACTCCGCCGATCAACATCATCGGCGACTACGCCGGGGGAGCAATGCTCCTGTTGACCGGTGTGCTTGCCGCCCTGTGGGAGGCCCGGGGCTCTGGCCGAGGGCAGGTGGTCGATGCCGCCATGGTCGATGGTGCCGCCCTGATGATGTCGCTGACGCGCAGCCTGGCCGCCTCGGGAGGGTGGTCAGCGGAGCGGGGGGTGAACCTGCTTGATACGGGGGCACCTTTCTATGACGTCTACCGAACGGCCGACGATGGGTGGCTTGCGGTGGGGTGCCTTGAGCCGCGGTTCTTTGCGGAGTTCGCCCGGGTGCTTGGCCTGGACGACAGCTATCTGGCTCGACAGTACGACTCGACCTGCTGGGAGGAGTTGCGGGCGGACATCGCGGCCAGGCTCGCTGGGCGAACTCGCGCGGCTTGGGTTGCTGAATTTGGCGATGGCGACTCGTGCGTGGCGCCGGTGCTCTCGATGGACGAGGCCCCCGAGCATGAGCACATGGCGGCCCGGCAAACCTTCGTCGAGGTTGATGGGCTCGTGCAGCCGGCGCCCGCGCCGAGATTCAGCCGGACGGCGCCTGGCCCACCCGGTCGAATCGAGTGAGCGACCCTTCGTCGGTGAGGTGTTAGGTCAGTCTGGCGGAGTAGCGCTGTCGTGCGGCCTCGCCGGAAGTGCCAACGAAGTGCCCGATGGCTGCCCAGGACATGCCGGACTTGCGGGCAGCCGTGACCGCGGCGATCAGGTGGCGCTCGGCCGTGCCGCGCGAAGCCACCGCTCCGCGGAGGAGCGAAATGGCCTGTGGGTCATGTTTGTCGGCCTCGGGAGGGGGGCAGTTTTCAAATCGGGTCGCCAGTTGATCGGCATGTTGGACGATCTCATCGGCGGTGCGCGGCATGTCCACTCTCCATGACTTCATCTCGGGCGCTGCCCAGAATACGACGCCCGTCATAAAAAAAGCAACGCGGGGTTTTCTATAAGCAACTACTTCTATGCTAGCGATTCCAGGGCGGGCGTCAAGGAATTCATGGGAGTCACTCGGGTGCGCCTCATCCGTCCGACGCGGGGGAGACAGTTATAGAACGATGGTCTTGGCAGCGCTAAGGATTCGCTCGATGTACTGCTCGGTCTCAGGGAAGGGCGGAACCCCGTCGTACTTGCGCACCGCGCCGAACCCAGCGTTGTACGCGGCTAACGTGTTGTGCAAGCGATTCCCGCTCACGCCCTTGACCAAGCGCCGGTTCACGCAGTTGAGCTCCGCAGCCGACGGAATGGCATCCTGGGGATCCCACACGCTCACCTCGCCGTCCCCGTTCGCGTCAACCCCGTACTGGTCCCAGGTTCTCGGCATGAACTGGGCGATTCCCTGAGCACCCGCGGGGCTGATCGCCTGGTGATCCCACCCACTCTCGGCGGCGATCTGGGCTGCGAATACGCGTAGCGGGATCTGAGGGCATCGGTCAGCTGCCTCGCGGATCAGCGACCGGTACTGCTCGGGAACGACCACGGGGCCGAGGAAACCGGTTTGCCGGGCCTGATTGAGGCCCCATAGGGCCACTGAGCCGACCAAGCCGACCACGACGGCCAGAACTACGAGAGTGCGCACTGCCCGGCCAATCACCAGAACACGGTAACCCAAAGCTGCATTTCCGCCCTCCGCGCTGCGAGGCGGGCCAGAGCAGCCAGTGTCGCGTACCTTTGCTCCATGACCGATGCCGTGTCGCCCAGGGTCCCCGATCTGGATCGGCCCCAGGTAGAGGGGATGTTCGAGCAGCGACTCGCCGAGGCTTTCGCAGCATTGGGGACTTTCAATCTTGCGGTGTTCGGCAAAACCGGAGTCGGTAAGTCGACCTTAGTCAATGCGATCTTCGGACGTGACGTCGCACGCACCGGCCTCGGTCGCTCGGTCACCAAGGGCCTGGTCTACTACCGGCACCCGGATGGCTTCCTCGGTCTCTACGACTCGGAAGGCTTCGAGACCGGAATGTCGGGGAATGTGATCCTGGATGGATTGCATCGAATCGTCGCTGAGCATGGCGCCAAGGTGATGGACGAGCAGATTCATGCGGCTTGGTACCTCGTGCGTTGGTCGGACCGACGGTTCGAGGATGCCCAGGCAGACTTCGTGCGGGCCCTCACGTCCCTGGGCCTGCCGGTCATCATCGTGATGACCCAGGTGCCCACACGGGATGGCCGCGTCCACCCGGAGGCACTGGAGTTCGCCGGCTACATCGAGGGCCTTGGCCTGCCGATCTCGCCGCGCGGCAAGGTCGTCTTCACCAACGCGCTGGTGGACTCCTTCACGGGCGCCCCCGTCTTTGGTCTTCAGGCCTTGCTGGACGACACCTATGCGGTGGTGCCCGAGGCAGCAGAGCGCGCGCTGACAGCGGCGCAAGTGGTGGACATCGGCCGCAAAAAAAAAGTCGTCGATGGCATCGTTAATCAGGCGGCCGCGATAGCCGCGGGCATTGGCGCTACGCCGATCCCCTTTGCTGACGCCGCTCTGCTGGTCCCCAACCAGGTCACGATGATCGCCCGCATCACCGCCGCCTATGGCCTGCCGCCGAGCAGATCGCGACCCCTGGCCCTTGCCGGCTCGGTCATCCTCACCGGGGGAGCCACGATGGCGGGTCGCTACGCGGTCACGAACTTGCTCAAGTTCGTCCCGGGCGGCAACGTCGCGAGCTCGGCGATCTCCGCGACTATCGCTGCCTCCCTGACGAAGGCGGTCGGCATGGCCTGGTCGCGAGTCTGTGAGTACGCCATCGGGCTCACCCCGGAGCAGCGGGACGCATTCCTCGAGGGCCACGAGGTCACGGAGAAATTCATCGGCTTCATGAAGGATTCTGGGTCCGGATCGGTGATCCGCACGTTGCGAGGAGGTTCTCGATGAAGAAGGTCCTGATCGTGGGGGCGGCACTTGCCGGCGCTGCGGTGGGCGTCCTCGTGTGGCGTCGACGCGGCAGCACGGCAGCGGTCGCAGATGCTTCGGCCCAGTGGGCTCGATCGGTATCCGGTGCCGTCGAGACCGCCGCCAACACGGTGACGAGGGCAGCCGATCGCGCTACCGCTCAGGTGAACGATCTCGCGGAGGCAACAAAGGAGATGGCCGCCGAACTGGCACAGACCGCAGCGGAGGCGGCCCAGGAAGCCGCGCAGGAAGCCGCCGAAGAGTCCGTGAAGGAAACTCCACCTCAGGCAGCTCCTGCCACGTCGGCCAAGAAGACCTCGGCGCCGCAGAAGTCCACGACTACCCGGAAGTCCACGACTACCCGGAAGTCCACGGCAAAGAAGCCATCGGCGCCGCCGCCGGATGAGGATGCCACCGCGTAGTCTCAACGGGCCCTGCCCACAGGCAATGTCACTGCCGCCGCGAGCCTCGTCAGGAGGCTCATGTCGAAAGGAGTCCCGGTGCGTCCGCCCGAGGAGCTCTACTCGATCCATCGCGATCCCGGTGCAACCAACCAACCGGTTCTCGTCCACGCCTTCTCCGGCTTTGTGGACGCCGGTGCGGGGGTTCGCGTGGCCGCCGATCACATACTGAAGACGTGTGAGCACCAGTTGATCGCGACCTTCGATGTCGATGAGGTGCTCGACTATCGGGCCCGCCGGCCCCGGATGTCGTTCGTCATGGATCACTTCGCCTCAGTCGACATCCCGCAGATCACCCTGCACGAGGTGACGGACTCGGCCGGTACGCCATTCCTGCTCCTCGTCGGCCCCGAGCCCGACTACCAGTGGCAGCGATTCATCCAGGCGGTCGATGGCCTTGCCCGACGCTTTGAGGTGCGGCTGGCCGTGGGCCTATCCGCCATCCCCTGGCCCGCTCCGCACACCCGTCCGATGGGCCTGACGATGCACGGATCTGAGCCCGAACTCATCTCCGGTCATGCCTCGGTCATCGGGGAGATCGAGGTTCCTGGGCATATCGAAGCCATGCTGGAGTTTCATTTCGGTCAGCACGGCATCCCCTCGATCGGGGTTACCGCCCAGGTGCCGCACTACCTGGTGCAGTACGAGTACCCGCAGGCAGCGCAGGCGCTGCTGGGCGGGCTCACGATGGCATGCGGTCTCCTGATCCCGTCCCAGGATCTGGCGGAGGCCGGTGCCCGCGCATCGAAGGAAATTGAGGACCAGCTAGCGGGCAATGAGGAGTTCCGCGGAGTCGTCGCTGCCCTGGAGTCGCAGTACGACCAAGGCACGGCCGCCGGTGGTGCCATGCGTACGTCCTCGGACCTCCCGCCCTCCGGCCAGATGCCGACGGGGGAGGAGATCGCCGCCCAGGTCGAGCAGTTCCTGCAGGGGCTGTCCGAGGACGACGACCGGCCCAAGGACGGCGACTAGCGGCAGATCTTGCCGGTGACAGGCATGGCACCGGTGAGGAAGTGGGCGTCGATGATCGAGTCCACGCAGGCTGAGCCTGCGCCGTATGCCGTGTGGCCGTCGCCGTCATAGGTGAGCAGGCTGCTCGTTGGCAGTTGTCGGTGCAGGGACTGCGACCAGGCCAGCGGCGTGGCGGGGTCGTATTTCGTCCCGACGACCAGGATCGGCGACGTCGTGGTCGTGACCACGGGGGCCGGTGGTCGCGGACTGTGCTGGAACCAGCTTGTGCACGGAGCGTTACCCCACGACATGGACTTCGCTAGTTCGGGGACGGGGGCCCGTGCACTCCACCTGTCGGCTGCCGCCCGCAGGCCCTCCCGACCGGGGGGCGCGGGGAAGTCCAAGCAGGAGATCGCGTAGAACGCCGAATTCTGGTTGCTCCCGTAGCGATCGGGCCCGAGCCGGTCGCTCGCGTAGTCGGCAAGGAATTGCAGACCATCCCCCCTGCCCTGCCCGGCCTCCTTCAGCGCATCACGAAGGGAGGGCCAGGAGTCCGGCGAATAGAGGCTCGAGAAGATGGCACTGAGGGCCTGCGCCTGGTTGAGGCTCATGCGACGTCCCGTTGGCAGCGGCTTGGCGTCCAGTTGCGCCAGCAGGCGGTTGACCCAGGAAGTGACCGCTCGGGTTGAGCGTCCGCCTGGGCAGTCAGGTCGCGTAGCGCAGTCGGCCGCGAATCTGCGAAAGGCCACCTGGAAGCCCGTTGACTGACCGCGGGAGACCTCCATCGAGTCAAGTGCCGGGTCCACCGCCCCATCGAGGACGAATCGGCCCACTCGGTCGGGAAATGCCTCGGCGTACTTGGCGCCGAGATACGTGCCGTAGGAGAAGCCCAGGTAGTCCAGCCGCTCGCTGCCGAGCGCAGCCCGCAGGATGTCCATGTCGCGGATCGTTGCGTCGGTGGAGACGTGACGGGCAAGGTTGCCGGACATCTCCAGGCAGCCGGGTGCGATGGTCGACGCCCGCCGCATCACGAGGTTCTCCTCGGCCGGGGTGTCCGGGCTGGTGTCGGTGAGCAGCCAGCTCGTTGTCTGGCGACCGGTCATGCAGGTCACGGGTGCGGATCCGCCAACTCCACGCGGATCGAATCCCACGATGTCGTATCGAGCGGCCACCGCGGGCATCAGGGCGGTGGCGGCGTAGCCGGCGAAGCCAGTGCCCGATCCGCCCGGGCCGCCGGGGTTGATGACGATGGAGCCTTGGAAGGGCCCGCCCCGGTGCCGCGCTCGGGACAGGGCCAGGGTGATGTCTCCGGCATCAGGATTGGCGTAGTCCAGCGGCACCGTGAGCCGAGCGCATTGCAGGTCGCGGCAGTCCTTCCAGTCGAGGGCTTGCTGGTAGTACCGATCCAGGGACACCTGGACCGGTTGCTGGCCGATCCCGGTGTCATCGGCCCGCGCCGGTAGGCTCGCTACTCCTAGAACGGTCAGGCTCGCTATACCCACAACGGTCAGGCTCGCAACGGTCAGGCTGGTGACTCTCAGGCGGGCAGCGGATCGGCGAGGCATGCAAGCACGGTACGTCATGGATCGGGTCGTTCCGGGCACGGTCCTTGCCCCGTCGTGTCGACTGTCCCGTCCCATGGGAGGCTTAGGGTCCGTCCCGCGGCGTGTCGGCCAGGGTGCGGAGGAGGGTGATATGCCGGGCAATGCCTCGTTCCACTACCGAGACACAGCTGTGCTCTCGGTAGCGATTGCTGAGGCGCCCGTCGTGGTGACGTCCGCGGAGATCGATGCTCAACTGACCAAGACCTACGAACGAGTGGGTCTTCGCCCCGGGATGCTCGAGTCACTTGCCGGGATCCTCGAGCGGCGGTGGTGGCCAACGGACGTCACATTCGCTGATGCGGCGGCCATGGCCGGTGCGAAGGCCTTGGCCTCGGCGGGGATTGATGCCTCCCAAGTCGGCTTTCTGGTCGACACCTCGGTGTGCCGAGACAATCTCGAGCCCTCTGCTGCCGTTGACGTGCACTCCCAATTGGGCCTGGGCTCACACTGCTTGAACTTCGACCTCTCCAATGCCTGCCTTGGGTTCATCAACGGCATGCAACTAGCGGCCACGATGATCGACTCCGGGCAGATTGACTACGCGCTGGTTGTCGATGGGGAGGGCAGCCGACGGCCCCAGGAGGCCACGATCGCGCGGCTGCAGCAGGAATCCACCACGCGCGATGACATCCTGGCCAACTTCGCGACCTTGACCTTGGGGTCGGCGGGTGCTGCCATGGTGCTCGGACGCGCCGGGGATCACCCGGAGGGCCATCGCTTCCTCGGCGGTGTCGCCCGAGCAGCGACGGAGCATCACCAACTTTGCGTCGGCAACCTTGAGCAGATGACCACCGACTCGAGAGGGTTGCTCGACGCGGCCGTCCGGCTGGCATCGGACACCTGGCAGGAAGCCGCCACCATCTTTGATTGGTCCGATCTGGATGCCTACGTGATCCATCAGGTATCGAGGATCCACACCGAGGCCATCGCCTCGGCGCTGGGCATCGATCCGGACCGAGTCCCGACCACCTTCCCCACTCGGGGCAATGTGGGCCCGGCAGCAGTGCCCCTAACC
>JAULZL010000168.1:0-2658 GCA_032117355.1 Candidatus Nanopelagicales bacterium | reverse complement strand
TCGGATTCCTCGTGAATCGTGGGAATCGACGACCTGATCGCATGAGGGTCGCACCATCCAGTGGTCCAGATGTGACAGAAACGGGGCTGTCCGATACCTTTTCAGAGTTTTTTAGGTCGAAGCCGCTTTCCAGGGAGTGCCTGATGTGTAGATCCGGATCGCATCAGCGACGGGCCGCTAGGCGGCTGCGCCGCGGGCCAGTTGTGTCCGTTGCCGTAGTGATCGCAGTTTGCGCCACCGCTGCGTCTGGACTGGTCGGTGGAGCCTTCACCCCCTGGGCCTCTGCCGTCTCCTGCCCGATTGGCTCCCCGGTCGGTAGCACCAGCACCTGCGAGGCAACCTTCACCACCAGTGGGTCGTTCACCATGCCTTCCGGCGTCTCCAAGATCGAGGCACTCGTCGTGGGCAGTGGTGGCAAGTCCCTGGCTGACACCGGCTATGCCGGCGGCGGCGGGGAGGTCCAGTTGGCAACCCTCGCCAACAGCGGCAACCTCACCATCACGGTCGGCACTTCAGGGGTCACTAGCCCCGCGAACAACAGCGTTGTCGCGCAGGCCGGCGGGAGCACCGTGACTGCATCGGGTGGCGGCGATGGCACCGGATCGGCGGTGGGCGTGGGTGGTGGGACCGGCGCCAATAAGGGCGGCGATGGTGGCAACGGGAACAGCGGCACAGCCAGCGCGCGCAATGGCGGTGCCGCCATCCAGGTTGATGCGCTGGCAGCCAGCGGCTCCCTTTTCGATGGGGTCACCGACTGGTACGGGGGCGGCGGAGCAGGTGTTGGCTATGCCATAGGCACGTCCTGCTTGTTTGTCTGCAATACAACGTGGTCCGGATTCAACTCCGGCACCCCGGGCACCCGTGCCGGCTGGGTGACCGACACCCCACCGGTCAATGGCTACCCCGTCGATGTCTCTAACTATCCGACCGACAAAATACCAACCGATAAGACGAACACGCTGCCTGTCCCGGTGATGAATTCGGCAGCAGCCAACTCCGGCGGTGGCGCTGGCGCCACCAACTGGGGTGGCGATTCGGCAGGCACGCCCATCGGGGCGACCGTGGGCGCCAACGGGATCGTGGTGGTGCGCTACGTGCGCAGCGCTCCAGTTCCTCCACCCGCACCGACGGACCCGGACAGCCTCGTAGCCGTGGCACAGCCCGATCCGATTCCGCCACCCAAGGCCCCTGCGGCGTCGTCCAATGTGGACGCACTCGGCCCGTGGCTGAATGAGACGGGCCCGAGTGCATCGTCCAGTTCGCTGCCACTCGGTGGGTTTGCCCTATTTGTCGCCGGGGAGCCGCAGTCACCCGCTGCGACGGCCAGAGCAGGTCAGTTTCCACAAAGCCTCGTCTACGTGGGCGAGGGCTGGCAACTACAGGTTCAGGGCCTCGCTGACCCCAAGGCCCCGCTGCCGCTCGGCCCCGGGCCATCCCTTGCCTTGGCGTCGCTGCAGGGCAGTTCGCGCTCGTCCAATCTATGGGTTGCTGGCGATCCGGCAGTATCGGTGAGTGGGACTGGTCTGCAACCAGGGTCGCCGGTCCGCTTCTACCTGCTGCCGAGTACCTACCTCGGACAGTTGACGAGCGACGCCACCGGTTCATACAGCGGACGGATCTCCATCCCGGCGGATCTACCCCCGGGCCAGCGCACCCTGCAGGTGAACGGGTTCACGGCGACCGGGTCCGTGCGCTCGCTGAACATCGGGGTCGATGTCCGCGCCATGAAGCCTGCTCGATTGAAGGTGGCGAAGGCCCGGGTCTTCTTCGACCCGCTGAGCGCCGAGCTCAGTCCGGTCGGCAAGGCGAGCCTGCGCAGGCTCGTCAAGAAAACGGGACGAAATGCGATGAAGACGGTTGCCCTCGGCTACGTCCAGCCAACTGCCCGGATCGACAACAACGACAGTTTGTCGATGAAGCGAGCGAGGAACCTCACCCGCTACCTGCGCGAGTTGGGACTGAAGGGTACCTACGTAACGCTGGGTAGGGGTGCTGCCTCACAGCGAGGGGCAACAGCGAGGCGGGTAACCGTGAAGGTCACCTACCGCCCCTGAGCGGTGTGACCGTCGATCTCGAACGGTGCCACGCCAGGGTGTCGACTACCGGGCCTTGATAGCCCGTCAGGGCCGCAGTACCTTCGCCATCGGCCGACCCTTGGCAAGTTCGTCGACGAGTTTGTCGAGCCAGCGGATCTGCTGCATAAGGGGGTCTTCAAGGTTCTCGACGCGTACACCGCAGACCACTCCGGTGATGAGGTGCGCCTTGGGATTCATGGGTGCGAACGCAAACGTGGTTCCGTCTGCCAAGTGAGCTCGCAGCGTTGGCTCGCTGAATCCGGTCAGCCAGCAGATGACCTCGTCGAGTTCGGCAGCCGTGCGGCCCTTCCTCTGGACCTTGGCCACGTAGAGCGGATACACAGATGACACGCTCGTCGAGAAGATGCGGTGCACTCGCCAAGCCTAGGGATCGACCAGCACGAATCGTCCCGTGTCCTGGCGTCAGCGGAGCATTGAGTCGACCACGGAGTTCCTGGCGTGGGCCCCTGTCGGTCGTCCGCCGTGGAAGGTGAGGTGGAGTCTGCAGCCACGGAAACGAGGCCTTCGATGCGCCGTCACCTGCTGGCAGGGGGCTCATCCTCAACGCGTCAGCACCCAGTTG
>JAULZL010000167.1:0-5540 GCA_032117355.1 Candidatus Nanopelagicales bacterium | reverse complement strand
CGATCGGGGTGGGTCCCTCCTTGCGCGGAAAATCTAACAGCGCACCCCCTCCCCTCCCCGCCGTTTGTCCCGGTATCCGCCACAACGGGCCGAATAGGGACCGCTTTTGCTCGATCTTCGCCGTTTGTGGCGGATCCCGGGAGAAGTGTCGGAAAGAGAGCGATTTCGGGCTGACTTATACCGTTTGTGGCGGATCCCGGGACAAACGGCGGGGAGGGGCGGGGAGGGGGCGGGCTGGTGGCCTATTGACGGGGGTCGGCCGGAGGCATCAGGTTTGGCGGCAGGACGGGGACGATGATCCCGGCCCGGTCGAAGGCCATCTTCACCCGTTCGCGGATTGCCCGCGCCAGGGCAATCTGCATCTCCGGCACCGCCTTGGCCGTGACTCGGACGACAACTGCGTTACCGGTCATCGACTCAACGCCGGCGAACATCGGTCGACCAAGCAGCATGTCGTCGTAGGTCGGGTCCTCGTCCATGTCAGCAGCAACCGACTCAATGAGTTCGCGGACCCGTTCAAGGTCTGAGTCGTAGCCAACCGGGATGTCCACGATCGCAAGGGTCCACCCCTGCGAGCGATTGCCAACCCGCAGGATCTCGCCGTTTCGGACGTACCAGACCACCCCGGAAAGATCCCGAAGCCGCGTGTATCGCAGTGCGACCTCCTCCACCGTGCCGATCGCCGATCCGAGATCCACCACGTCGCCGACGCCGATCTGATCCTCGATGATCAAGAAGATCCCCGAGAGGTAGTCCTTGACCAGGGTCTGCGCGCCGAAGCCAAGGGCCACGCCGATCACTCCGGCGCTGGCAAGAAGCGGGGCGATATCGACCCCGAGCAGGGGCAGGATGGTGAGTGCGGCGATGCCCCACACGGAGATCCCCACGATGCTGCTGAGCAGGGAGCCGATAGCAGCGGCCCGCTGCTCAGTCCGCTGGGTGAGCAACAGCTCGGATAGTTCCGCTGTTCGCGCGATCTTTCGGACGTTCTCCAGCCGTTCGCGCTTGGCGCGCTCCGATGTGCGCTTGACCGCGTGCCTGATGAACGTCCCCAGGGTGAATTGAACGGCTAGGGCCACCACGAGAATCAGCAAGACTTGCAGCGGGGCGCCGGCGAGCCAGTTGAGGACTGCTTGCCACCACTGCTGGTCAGCATCCTTGGCGGCCGCCACCAGGGTCATTCGCTGTGACATCCCCGGCTGCTCCCAGCACTCATGCGTCCTGCAGGCCGGTCCACCGCGCCATGAAGGCGAGGGTGTCGGCGGTTTCCTCGATGGACTTCGACAGCGCCCGAGCCCCATGGCCCACATTGCCCTCGGTGCGCAGCAGGATGGGACGGGTACCCGAGGTTGCGTGCTGCAGGGCTGCACACATCTTGCGGCCGTGCATGGGATCAGTGCGGGTGTCGTTGTCGAAGACGGCGATCATGGTCGCCGGATAGTCCGCCCCCTCGCTGACTCGGTGGTAGGGGGAGTAGCCGATGAGCCAGCCGAACTGCTCGGCGTCCTCTGGGTCCCCGTACTCGACGGTCCAGGTCGGCCCCAGCTCAGAGGTTACGTACCGGATCATGTCGAGGAGCGGTGCTACGCAAACGACAGCATTGAACAGGTCGGGTCGCTGCGTCACTGCCGCTCCGACGAGCAGCCCGCCATTGGACCCGCCGTAGATGCCGAGTTGTTGCGGTGTCGTCCAGCCCTCGTCCGCGAGGTACTCGGCAGCGGCGTGGAAGTCGTCGAAGACGTTCTGTTTCTTGCCGAGCATTCCGTCGCGATGCCACTGCTCGCCCTCTTCGCCGCCGCCACGCAGGCAGGCAACCGCCCAGACGCCACCCGCCTCGACCCAGGCGAGGATCGCAGCGGAGTAGCCGGGGGACATCGGGATGCCGAAGCCGCCGTATCCGTATAGGACGGTCGGCCGCGGCCTATCGGGCTCGGATGTCGGGGAGATGATTACCATCCGGACGGTGGTGCCGTCCTTGGATTGATAGGTCACCTGGCGGGAGTGGACGTTCGGGACGTCGACGGAGCCGGGCGGCACCGTGTGCAGGGTCACTCCCTGGTGTGCGCCCTCGTACTCGCGCGCGTCGAACTGATAGACCCGTGGCACCGTTGCATGGTCCGTGTAGACGAACCAGGTGAGCGGGCCGCCGTCGATGTGTTCCACGGGCCCGAAGATCGACCCGGCGCCGGGTGCCTTGATCGACGTGATCAGCGAACCATCGTCGGCTCGATGAAGGCTCAGCTCGCCGACCCCGTGCCGGGTGCGCACGACGAGCAGCATGTTGAAGGGGAGGTCATCACCGTCCAGCAGGGCATATGAGTCCAGGACGCTGTCAGGATCCTCCGGAAGGAGGTCCTGCCAGTGCTCGCTCGTGAGTCGATCGGGGGTGGTGATCGCCAAGCGACCGCGGGGGGCGTCGAGGTCGGTCGCGACGTAGACCCGTCCATCGCGCTCGAAGCCCAGTGAGCTCTGCGCATCGACATCCCCCTGGACCAGCTGGAATCGCGGGGTCTCGGCTGAGCTGACCCGAAGGTCGGCGACCCAGAGGTTGTTTCGCGGCTCGGTTCCCTCGGAGCTCGACACCTGGAGCCAGCGGCCATCGCGGCTCACCTCGACGCCGTAGTAGTTGGTCATGTTCATGCCCGCGCCGAAGACCAGGGCATCCTGCTCGGCGCTCGTCCCGACCACATGTAAGTAGACGCGTCGATGGAAGGTAGCCTCGGACTCGGGAAGCAGCTCGGGTGCGATCCGGCGCACGTAATAGAAGGCCTTGCCGCCGGGGATCCAGGCAATGGGGGAGAAGCGGCACCGGTCGATCGGGCCGTCGATATCGGCACCGGTCGCAACGTCCATGACGTGCACGGCCGACTCCTCGGTTCCCCCGACGGACAGTTGATAGGCGAGGCGGTCACCCTCCTTTGAGGGCTGCCAGCTGTCCAGGGTCGTCGAGCCCGTGGGGTCGATGGTTATCGGGTCGATGAGGACGCGCTCTGATCCGTCGGCCTCCACGACTACCAGCGACGCGAACTGCTGGCCCGGCTCTCGTCGGGTCAGGAAGTGCCGGCTCCCCCGCCAGTACGGCGGCGAGATCGACCCCGCTCCGAGAAGTTGCTCAACGCTCGCGGCGAATGCCTGCTTGGTCAGCCAGGTGCTTCGCTCGGCATCCATCAGCGCCTGCTGCTGCGCCGCCCAGACGGTCGAGTCAGGATGTTCGGAGTCCTCCAGCCAGCGATAAGGATCGTGGACGCTGACCCCGTGCATCTCGTCCACTACCTGCTGGCGCGGGGCCATCGGGTAGTCGGGCCGAGCAGTCGAGGCGCTGGCAGGCTGCTGATGCGAAGGCGCTGTCACGGCCGCCAGCCTAGGCTGGTCGCCGTGACCGAGTTGCACGACCTGACGGCGCTGGATCAGGCGCGCGCCATTTCGTCGGGGGAGATCAGTTCGACTGAGCTGACACAGCACTACCTGGCTCGGACCGAGGCAATCGATGCGACCGTTGGGGCCTTCGTCACTACCTCAGCGGAACTTGCCCTGCAGCAGGCAGCAGCGGCTGACGCCTCGGTCCGCGCGGCGAGGTTGACGAACGACGTGTCCTCCCTTTCGGCGCTGCACGGGGTGGTGGTCCCCGTGAAGGATCTCAACATGCTCGCCGGGGTGCGCTGCCGACTGGGCTCCGCCGTCTGGGACAGCATCCCGGCTGCCGATGACCATGTCGTGATCCGAATGAAGCAGGCCGGTCTGGTGATGACCGGCAAGACCAACACTCCCGAGTTTGGGCTGCCCTGCTACACCGAGCCGGATGTCGCGCCACC
The DNA here is from genome assembly GCA_032117355.1 of Candidatus Nanopelagicales bacterium. Taxonomy (GTDB): domain Bacteria; phylum Actinomycetota; class Actinomycetes; order S36-B12; family S36-B12; genus REEB460. The sequence continues at coordinate 1,728 of JAULZL010000167.1, read as the reverse complement.
CGCCCGCACCCCGTGGGATCTGTCGCGATCAGCCGGGGGCTCAAGCGGCGGTGCAGCTGCTGCGGTAGCCGCTGGCCTGGCATCAGCCGCCCAGGGCTCGGACGGCGGCGGATCTATCCGGATCCCCGCGAGTGCGTGCGGCCTGGTGGGCATCAAGCCCTCGCGAGGCCGGGTCTCGGCCGGGCCCCTCGCGGAGGCGGTGGGGGAACTGGGGATAAATGGCCCGCTGGCTCGCACGGTCGCCGATGCGGCCGCGCTCCTCGACGCGATGTCGGGGGCATTTCCCGGGGACGCGATCGTGGCCCCGCCGCTTGCGGCGGGGGAGACCTTCCTTGCTGCAGCCGGCCGGAATCCGGGTCGCCTTCGGATTGGCAGGTTCTGCTCGCCCGTCATCACCGATTCACCCGTCCACCCTGACTGCATCGACGCGTACGAGGACGCAACCGCGCTCCTCGTCGACCTCGGGCATGACGTGGAGGACGTCCAGCCTCCGACCAGCCTTGACATCGTCCCGCTCTTCCTGACGGTATGGAGCACCCTTGCCCTACTCACGCCCGTCCCCATCGAAAGGCAGGAATCGCTGCGGCCGTTGACCCGTTGGCTGCGCCAACAGGGGGAGCGGGTGCGAGGTATCGACCTTGCACGAGCCACGTTCGAGTTGCGCGTGCTCAGCAGGCGCGTCGTCAGTGCTTTTCACGGCCATGACGTTCTGCTGACCCCCACCCTCGCGCAGCCGCCGGCGTTGGTTGGCGGCTTGCGCAATGACGCCGACCCTGCCGCTGACTTCGAGGCGCAAAAGGCCTTCACGCCTTTCACCTCGCTCAGCAACATGACCGGCCAGCCAGCGCTCAGCCTGCCCCTGCACTGGACGGCGAATGCCCTTCCGATCGGGGTCCAGCTCATCGGCCGGCCGTTCGAGGAGTCGACCATCATCAGCCTGGCTGCCCAACTCGAGCGTGCCCGGCCGTGGATCCACCGTCATCCGGAGGTCTGGTGAGCACTGCGATGGATCACCTGCCTGTCACACCCGAGCTGGCCGAGCTCGCTTCCGCCTACGGCGTAGCTACGGAGTACTGGGACCAGGGCGGTGGGCACGTCGAGGTCAGCGCGACGACGGTGACAGCGGTGCTGCAGGCACTTGGGGTCGATACGAATGCGCCGGACTTCGTCGCGCGTGGGCTCGAGCAGATGAGGCTTCGGGACTGGCGCCGGATGATCCCCCCGGTCTTCGTCACCACCCAGGGGGATGTGCGGCGGCTGTGGGTACACGTGCCACACGGCCGGGCCGCGGAGGCGTGGATCGAGTTCGAGGATGGCACCCGCCGGACCTTGCGCCAGATGGACCACTGGGTCGAGCCCGTCATGGTCGATGGCGTCCTGACCGGGGAGGTGAGCTTCACCGTCCCGGGCGATCTGCCCTTGGGGTACCACCAGGTGCACGCTCGATCCGGTCGACTTGAGGCTTCGGCCCCGATGATCATGACCCCCCGCAAACTGGACCCGGTATCCATCGTTGGCGACCGCCAATGGGGGTTCATGGAGCAGGTGTACGCGACCCGGTCGCGATCATCCTGGGGGATGGGTGACCTGGGTGACTGCGCGGCCCTGGCCATCTGGAGCGGCCGCGAACTGGGCGCCGGCTTCCTGCTGATCAACCCGCTCCACGCTGCTGCGCCGACGCCGCCGATGACTCCGTCCCCCTACCTCCCGGTCACCAGGCGATTCGCC
>JAULZL010000166.1:0-1626 GCA_032117355.1 Candidatus Nanopelagicales bacterium | reverse complement strand
GGTCGTCGGGTGGATCATCCGGCGAGTCGGTTGGTGGTGCCGCGTATTCGGACGCGGAACTTCTCGCCCGTCACGTGGCGGGCGATGCAGCGGCGTTTACCGCGCTTGTGAACCGACATCGGGATCGCTTGTGGGCAGTGGCTCTTCGGACGACCCAGGATCCGGAAGAAGCCGCAGACGCGCTGCAGGATGCCCTGATCTCTGCCTTCCGACGGGCCTCGCAATTCAGGGGGGAGTCGGCTGTCACCACCTGGCTGCATCGAATCGTGGTGAATGCATCACTTGATCGACTTCGTCGCAGGAACGTCCGGGCTACTGTCCCCCTCTTTGAGGAGCAGGACATCCCCCGCGAGTCGTTGATCGATCCAACCGATCACATTCATCAACGTGAGATGCAATTGGTGATCACCCAGGCCCTAGCGGAATTGCCCGAGGACCAGCGCCAAGCCGTTCTCCTGGTGGACATCGAGGGATACACCATCGATGAGGCGGCGGCTCTCATCGGATGCCCGTCCGGCACCGTCAAGAGTCGCTGTTCTAGGGCGCGGGTGAAATTGGCCAAGCAATTGGCCCACCTGCGGAACTCTCACGGCCATTCCCCCGTCGTACCCACGGAAGGAGGCCAGCCGTGACGGAAGAGACTGATGAACCGAGCCCGATGAGTGAGCATGAACTCCGCGAAACCCTGTGGTTCATGGACCCTACGTCCCCCCGCTGGGATTCCCCGGACGGTTCCGGGACGGCAGGGTCTCAGATGCCAGACGCTGTATGGCAACGGCTGCTGGTCACCCTCGATCAGGAGGGTCACCAGGATGGGGCGTCCGTGGTGGACCTCAAGGAGGCAGCCGCCAGAAGATCGGGCCGACGGCTGCCGACATGGAGCATGGGTGCCGTCGCCGCTGGGGTCGCTCTCGTGGTGGGCGGAATCGTCGTACAAAGCGTGCAGAGCACCGACAGTGGAGTGACGGTAGCCGCGGTGGGAAATTCCACGTCCGTCAACTCCTCGCCCACCCTCAAGTTCGCCGTCCAGGATCAGCCATCACGGCGCGTGCTCGCCAGTGGCACCGATTATCAGCCGGCAACACTGCGTTCCCAGGTGGTCGGTCTCCTGGACAGCATCGGGGCTCGTGAAGCCAGCAAACTCGGAACCATTGAGCAGTCGGGGCCATCCACGATGGGTGAGCAGGGGTTCACAGCAACGCTGGTGGGACTTCGAGACTGCATAACCGGGCTCACCCGGAGTGAGCGGTCCCAGGCACTTGTGGTCGATAGGGCGTCGTATCTCGGCGTCGATGCCGGTCTGGTCGTGATCCCCGTCGCCTTCGTCCCCAAGGACAACGGACTGAAATCCGCTGAGCCCTCCGCCACCTTCTCGACCCCGTCAGGTGATGTTGACGTGTGGGTGGTGGGTCCGGACTGCAGCAAGGTCGAGCCGCGCGTCCTGCAGCACGTTTTGCACAGTCTGAAGTAGCCGCCGCCTGCAGCGGGGCATGGTTCAGAAAGCACTCAGCGCACGGGGTCGAGGGCCGCAGTCCTAGGATCATTGAGTCGGGAATTTTCGGCGGTCAAGCATGTTGGAAGCAGTGTCCTGTGAACGTTGGGACGCCAGTACCAACCGACGTGAGG
>JAULZL010000165.1:0-6370 GCA_032117355.1 Candidatus Nanopelagicales bacterium | reverse complement strand
CCGGGCTTGGTGATGTCCGCCGGGATGATGCCCGCATTCGACTGACCTGGGCTGATGATCCCCGGGCAGTTCGGCCCGATGATGCGGGTATTGCCCGCATTCTGCGAGTACTGGAAGAACTGCGCGGTGTCATGGACGGGGATGCCCTCCGTGATGACCACCGCGAGCGGGATTGAGGCATCAACAGCCTCGATGACCGCGGCCTTCGCGAAGCGCGGAGGGACGAACACAACGGAGACATTCGCGCCGGTGGCCGCCATGGCCTCGTGGACGTTGTCGAAGATCGGGATCCCGTCGACCTCCTGGCCCGCCTTGCCCGGGGTCACGCCGGCAACCACCTGCGCCCCTGAGGCGACCATGCGCCGGGTGTGCTTCGTCCCCTCGGAGCCCGTCATCCCTTGGACCAGAATCCTGCTGTTGCTGTCGAGCCAGATCGCCATTGCCGCGCCCTTTACTTTCCGGCCTTGCGTGCGGCGGCCAATTCGGCCACCCGACGCGCAGCATCATCCATGGTGTCAACGATCTCGATCAGCGGGTGATTCGCGGCAACCAAGATCGCCCGACCCTCCACTGCGTTGTTGCCGTCAATCCGAGCCACGATCGGCTTGTCCAGGGTTGCTCCGTTGGACTCGAGCATCTCGAGCGCCTGCAGAACCCCGTTCGCCACTGCATCACATGCGGTGATACCACCGAAGACGTTGACGAAGACAGACTGCACGTCCGGGTCGTTCAGGACGATGTCAAGGCCGTTGGCCATCACCTCGGCGCTGGCCCCGCCGCCAATGTCGAGGAAGTTTGCCGGACGCACTCCACCGAACTCTTCGCCAGCGTAGGCAACGACGTCCAGGGTGCTCATCACAAGGCCTGCGCCGTTGCCGATGATGCCGACGTCCCCCTGCAGCTTCACGTAGTTGAGGTCGAATTCCTTCGCGCGCAACTCGATCGGGTCGGTGCCTTCGCGATCGACGAAGTCAGCATGTGAGGCATGCCGGTAGCCAGCGTTCTCATCAAGGGTCACCTTGCCGTCCAGAGCCAAGACGACTCCGCCTGGAGTCAGCACCAGCGGGTTGACCTCGACCAGCGTGGCATCCTCATCAACCATGACCTGCCAGAGCTTGAGCAGGATGGCCTCGACCTGATCGGCGATGGCAGCCGGGAACTTGGCCGCACCGACGATCTCGCGCGCCTTCGCCACGTCGACTCCGTCAAGGGCATCGACGCGGATCATCGCGAGGTCCTCGGGCCGCGTTGCGGCCACCTCCTCGATGTCGACGCCGCCGGCGACACTCGCCATGGCGAGAAAGGAGCGGTTAGCGCGGTCCAGGAGGAAGGAGACGTAGTACTCCTCGGCGATATCACTGGCCTCGGTCACTAGGACGCGATGGACGATGTGCCCCTTGATGTCCATCCCGAGGATTGCCTCGGCCTTGGCCTTGGCATCGTCGGGATCGGAGGCGAGCTTGACCCCGCCAGCCTTGCCGCGGCCACCCGTCTTCACCTGTGCCTTCACGACGACGGCAGAGCCGATCTTCCTGGTTGCCTCATGTGCCGCATTGGCGGTCGAGCAGACCTCCCCCGGGGTGACCGGGATGTGGTGCTCGTCGAAGAGGTGCTTGGCTTGGTACTCGTACAGGTCCACGCGGGACTCCTTCGCATCCTTTTGCTCACATGCCGGCAGCGACAGGACGCGCGCGGGCAAGCGTCAGCCTACTGACCCGTGAGAGCCCAAATCCTCAGCGCGCATGTGATCTTGCACCCAATCAACGATCGCCTGGGTTGGCGTTCCCGGAGTGAAGATCCGGGCCACGCCCATCGCTTCAAGCTGCGGGATGTCGTCCTCCGGGATGATGCCGCCCCCGAAGACGGTGATGTCCTGTGAACCGCGGTCCTTGAGGCCCTGCATGACCTCAGCGAAGAGGGTGAGGTGGGCACCGGACAGGACGGAGAGGCCGACGATGTCGGCGTCCTCCTGGATGGCTGCATCAATGATCTGCGCCGGGGTCTGGTGCAGGCCGGTGTAGATCACCTCGATGCCCGCGTCCCGTAGTGCCCGGGCCACGACCTTCGCGCCTCGATCGTGACCATCGAGGCCGGGCTTAGCGATGATGACGCGGATCGGCTTGGGCACGGGGCAACGCTACTCCCGCCGCACGTTGGCCGTTTGTCCCGGTATCCGCCTCACATGGCCAAATCCGGCCGGATTCGGCCGGATTTGTGCCATCGCTGGCGGATACCGGGACAAACGGAAAAGAGGTGGGCTACAGCTTCTCAACCGGGGCGTAGCGCAGCAGTAGACGCTTCACGCCCGCGTCCCCGAAGTCGATACTCGCATCGGATCGGTCACCAGAGCCGGAGGTCGTGACCACCGTGCCGAGGCCGAACTTCTGATGGGTTACCCGGTCGCCAGGCTTAAGGCTGATCACCGGGCCGGAGCCCACTATCCGATCCCCGAGTCGCACCGCCGCACTACTGCTGCTCGGCGATGACCCGTAACCCCCGGTGCTCAGGGCAGTTGGCTCCTCACGCCGCCAGTCGAGCATCTCCGCGGGGATCTCATCGAGGAATCGCGATGGTGGGTTGAACGAGGGCGATCCCCACGCTGACCGCACCACGGACCGGCTGAGGTAGAGCCGCTGCCTAGCCCGGGTAATGCCCACATAGGCAAGGCGGCGCTCTTCCTCGAGTTCCTTGGGATCGCCCAGGGAACGAGCGTGCGGGAAGACACCGTCCTCCATGCCGGTCAGGAACACCACCGGGAACTCCAGTCCCTTCGCGGTGTGCAGGGTCATCAGGGTGACGACGCCCCCGGTGTCCTCGGCATCGGGAATCTCATCGGAGTCAGCGACGAGCGACACGCGCTCCAAGAAGTCCAGCAGCGAGCCCTCGGGGAATTCGGCACCGAACTCAAGCGCCACGGACTCCAACTCGGCCAGGTTCTCCAGCCGGGTCTCGTCCTGCGGATCGGCCGAGGCCTGCAACTCGGCGACGTATCCGCTCTGCTCCAGCACCGCCTGCAGCACAGTCGCCGGATCCGCCTCGGACTCCACGATCGTTCGAAGATCGAGCATGAGCTGGTTGAAAGCGTTAATGCAGGTGAGCGACCTGGTCGCCAGCCCCGGCACCTCGGGAGCGCGCATCAGCGACGCGGCGAAGGTGATGCGCTCGCGCTGGGCAAAAGCCTCGACCATGGCCTCGGCGCGATCCCCGATACCGCGCTTGGGCACATTCAGGATCCGGCGCAGCGACACCTCATCCTCCGGATTCGCGAGCACCCGCAGGTACGCGATCGCATCGCGAACCTCCTTGCGCTCATAGAAGCGAACGCCGCCCACAACCCGGTAGGGCATCCCGACGCGGATGAAGATGTCCTCGACGGAACGCGACTGGGCATTCGTCCGATAGAAGACCGCAACATCGCTCGGCTTCATGCCCTCGTCATCAACGAGCCGGTCGATCTCGTTGGCGACGAAAGAAGCCTCGTCATGCTCATCGTCCGCGACGTAGGCGACGATCGGAGTACCGGGCCCGGCGTCCGTCCACAGGCTCTTGGCTCGACGTCCGGCATTTCGGGAGATCACCGCGTTGGCCGCGGTGAGAATCGTCTGGGTGGATCGGTAGTTCTGCTCGAGGACGATCGTTCGCGCATTGGGATAGTCGCGCTCGAACTCCTCAATATTGCGGATCGTGGCGCCGCGGAAGGCATAGATCGACTGGTCGGCATCGCCGACGACGCATAGTTGCCCGGGCGGCACGGCGCCACCCTCCGGGCCGACGAGCTCCTTCACCAATTGATACTGCGCGTGGTTTGTGTCCTGGTACTCGTCTACCAGGATGTGACGGAACCTGCGCCGGTAGTGTTCGGCGACGTCCGGAAAGAGTTGCAGGACGGCAACGGCCCCGCCGATCAAGTCATCGAAGTCGAAGGCATTGGCCGCACGCAGCCGCCGCTGGTACTCGACATAGGCCTCCGCCAGCGTCTGCTCCATGTGATTGGTTGCGCGGCTGCGGAAGGAATCCTCGTCGATCAACTCGTTCTTGAGGTTCGACACCTGGGCCAGGAAGGACCGCGGGTTGTAGCGCTTCGGGTCCAGATCCTGCTCTCGTAGGACCATCGACATCAGCCGGGTCGAGTCGGCCTGGTCGTAGATCGTGAATCCGCTTGAGACGCCGAGTCTGCTGGCCTCACTTCGCAGGATGCGAACGCAGGCGCTGTGAAATGTTGAGACCCACATGATGCGAGCGCGGGCACCGACGAGTTCGGCAACGCGCTCCTTCATCTCGCCCGCCGCCTTATTCGTGAAGGTGATGGCGAGGATCTCCCCGGGCTGTGCATCGCGGGTTGCCAGCAGGTGGGCAATGCGACGGGTCAGCACCCGAGTCTTACCCGAGCCGGCACCCGCGACGATGAGCAGGGGAGCACCGCGGTGCTCGACGGCGGCGCGCTGGGCATCGTTCAGGTCATCGACGAGGGCTTCGGCCGAATGCTGACGATCGCTCACTTCCGCATCGTAGGCAACGGCGCCGACAGAGCGATGCGAGCGTCATCGGATGGCACCGGCGAGCGCACGTACCTACCGCACGTACCTAGCGCACGTACCTAGCGCACGTACCTAGCACAAGCACCTAGCGCACGTAGCCGACGACCGAGGCTCGCACCTTCGTATCGACGGTGGACACCATCGCGACCTTGCCATCAGGTCCGATGGGAGCCAGTACCAGGCTGGCGTACTTCTTGTTGGCCAGAATCGGCGCCGAGCGAGTGGTCGGGGCAACCCCGTTCGAGGCGTATGCGAACACCGTGCCGTCCGACGTGCTCTTACGGGTCTGCACTCGCAGAAGCACGGCCTTGATTCGCTTCTTCTTGGGCAGGCCAAGTCGACCGGCACCCTTGACCGTGGTGACCTGCCCGGCCGCCAGCGAGCCTGTGAAGAGTGACTGTTCAGGGAGGCTGACGAAGGAGCGGGCATCATCGTTCGTGGCGTAGCCGAGGACCTCGATGCGCATCTGAACGCTGGCCTTCTTGGAGTTCGCCAGGGGGATGCTCCCGTCGGATACCGGGACGACTAGGACTGCCTTCTCCATTCCCTTCTTGGGAAAGCGCATCTGCGTGCCGGACTTCCCCGGTCCGCCCAGTCGGACGAATCCGCGGCCGCTGGAGTCCTTGGCCGTGACGAAGAGCACGGCACTGGTCGCCTGACTTGGCAGGCCAGCAAGGGTGATGGTCCGCTGCTCCCCCGGCTGCAAGGGCCCGGTGGCCGCCGACTCGTATCCAACGACGGAGCCAAGGGGGACGAAGCCGGCCGTGGCGGTTGCCGTCGGCGGAGCCTCGGCCTCAACGGGCGCCTGCGGTGCAGGCTCCGAGGTAGGCGCCGGTACGGGCACCGGTGCCGACGCGGGCGGGGCCGCACCGATCGACTGGGTCGGGGTGGCCGGGGTTGCCTGGGCAGGAACCAAATCCCCGGTGGCTCCGATCGGGTAGTAGCCAAGGACCTCTAGGACGATGTCGGTGGCTCCGGCGGTTGTTGCCAGGGCGATCGTCCCCGATGCTGAGACCGGCAGGCTGATCTCTCCAGCCGCGTCCGCCGACATTGCAACCGGGGTGACCGCGGTCGGGGAGGACTGCCCCGGAGCCCAGATGCGAATGGTCGACGGGGCATTCGAGCCCAGGGCACTGACCCGCACCCGGACCCCGGCTACACCGGTGGCCGGGATCCCTCCCTGGCCAAGTACCGGCACGACCATGCGACTGAGCGTGGTGGACCAGGTGCCCTGCAGTAGCCGACATCGAGCGGAGACGCCAAGCGCAGCCCTGGTGTCAACGACACGTACCGGATCAACGGCAACAACCGGCCCGCGCAATTCGGCACCGACCGGTTGGGCAGCCGAACTGACCCGCGGGCAGTAGGGGGCATCAGACGGGGTTGCGTCCCAGAGCGAGGTCGTGCCCGACGCACCGTCCCAGGTGAGCGAGATATGGATGTGATTGCGATGGCAATCGTTGTCCGAGCCGGGCGCCGGTCGAGAGAAGCAGCCCTTGAGCTCGGCCCAGCCCTTCGCGGTCTCGTAGCCTCGCCAGATCCGGTCATTCCAGCCGATGTACATGACGCCCATCCGGATGGCATTGCCGTGCGGGATGCCGAATTGGTCCGGACCAAGCAGCCAGTTCAGGAAGGCCTCCGCATTGGCCCGCTGCTGGGCCAGCCGGACGTTGGTCATCCAGTCGACGGCCCGTCCCTCTTTATGCTCGCTCTGGCCACCGACGCCGCAGCCGCGCGGGATCCAGACCGTCTGGTCCTGGCCGTAGGTCGCCTTGATCAGGTCCGAGACCCGCTGCGCTCCCGGTTTCGGGGTCGGATCGCACTGCGCCTGG
>JAULZL010000164.1:0-2896 GCA_032117355.1 Candidatus Nanopelagicales bacterium | reverse complement strand
GGATGAGACGCGTCTTGCCCTGGCCGCGCTCGCCGAGGAGCACGATGTCGTGGCCGGCGAGCAGTGCCCGCTCGACCTGCGGCCGTACCGTCTGCTCGAAGCCGACGATGCCCGGGAAGGGGTCGTCGCCATTCGAGAGCCGCTCTATGAGGTTCGCTCGGATTTCATCCTTGACCGTGCGATGGGCGTAGCCGGTGGCGCGAAGGGCGCCGAGGGTCACCGGGAGGTCGGACGGGGCGTCATTGGACGAACGACTGGGCGCGATGATCGACATACGACGACGGTAGCCGCAAAGCACGCCGGTGGCACGGGCAGCCATGGGTGGCCTCGCACTCCCGTGATGCGTCCCTTACTGTTCCTCGGGTGGGAGTTGTTCCTCGTATCGGCGGACATTGGCTCTGCACATTCGTGCGCACGTGGTGAGAGGGAGTTCGGGATGCTTGTTGGACATAGGCGCGTAATTGGACTTGGCGTGGGACTCGTAATGGTTCTTATTCCGCTCGTCAACGGGGGCGTCCCCGCGGCAGCAGACCAGCTCTCAGCCACCCCCGCGGCCGTCGCATCCACTGCCGTCGGTGCCCCGGCCCTCGTGCCTTTGGCCAGCAGGGTGCCCACCGTTGCCTTCACCTCGGGGCCGAAGCTGGGCGTGCGAGTGCGACCGGCACAGGTGGGCCCGGGAGCCTGGAAGTTCACCCTCCAGCGCGAGGAGGGCACCAAGTGGGTGTCCGCAGGCGCTTACCGGACGATCGGCACGCTGGAGGAAGCCGAGCTTTCCGTTGGCGAGGGGACGTATCGAGTCGTCGTGCCGGCGCAGAACGGATTTCGGGGAACGGTTTCCGGGGCGCAGCGGTACTCGCCTGCTCCCACCGTCAAGATGAGAGGCGGCAGTCGACTCGAGACGACGGTGGCGCCTGTCTCCATGCGCGGCGCTGGTTGGACGATGACCCTCGAGCGCAAGTCGGCACAGGGCTGGTCGAAGGTGCGAACCGTGACCTCCAACGGTGTCAGGCCGGTCGTGTCGGCGGTAGACAGCGGAACATACCGGGTGCAGACACAGGCGCAGGGCAGATTCCCGGCCTTCACGAGCACGCCGTTCGCCTACCAGCAGCAGGCACCTGCCGGCCCGGTGGACTATGCACTCGTTGAGGAGGCGTTCCCGAGCGACAGCAAGACTCGGTCGATGCCTCGCGCGTCATCGGGCGGGTGCGGCTCCGTTGCGACGTTGACCGGCGATGGCCTGAAGATCGCAGGGGGATTCATGGCCTTGGTTCCGGTTGCAGGCGGTGCAATGGGTGCGGTTACCAAGACGACCGGCGTTATTATCGGCGCCGAGGGCGCGCAGGCCGGCAACGCCTGCGTCCAGGCGGAGTTTGCGGCAATCAACGTCCAGTTGGCTTTCCAGGAGTCGCAGATCGAATCGCTGCAGGCGCAACTTCAGGCGACAACGAGCGCGATCATTCAGGGCGCCTACGTGCTGCAGTCTGGGATCACCGGCCAGGCCGCTTACAACTACAACACGGCTACCTCGGCTGTTGGAGGGACGTTCAACACATTCATGATCGACGGCGGATTCTGGCTCGGGCCGCAGACCCCGAATCCCAACGCGTCTGTGCCCTCAAGTGCGTCCACGCCCCAGTACTTCAACAGCTTGCAGGCCCTCGCGGACGCTCAGACGACCTTCGTCTCGAATGTCAGCGATGTCTCCGGAGCGAATGTCCCTTGCAGCGGGGCTCTCCTGCCCCCATCGGGCGCCGAATCAGACCCCGACTGCTACAAGAAGGTGACGATGAACGCAGGCTCAGCGCTCGTCGATCTCGACAAGACCATGGCAACGCAACTTCAATCGCAGATCCTCGTCAACCGCAATGCCGGAGAAAATGTCGTCCCGTTGTTCGATCAGTACAACCAAGGCATTTCGAGTTTCTATCAGCAGTCTGTGAGCGCGCTTCAGCAGGCGTTCATGGTGGAGTACACGATCAATCAGTTGAACTACTACAACGGCGCGGCTGCGATCCAGTCGCTTGGTGAGGTCCCGGGCACGTACTACTCGTTCCCCTCCTTGAAGCAGGTGCTGGGCAACACGGCGCCCACTCCGGCTCAGCAGGCCTCGTATTACAACCGAGCTCAGAAGGCCCTGTCGCAGGTGTACGCCGCACGAGTGAACCAGCTGTATCTCAACTCGATCGGTTTCGTCGTGACTGACGTCCCGATCAGCGGGGTCCAGTCGTACCCGCCGTCTCAATTGATCCCAAAGAACGGGTCTGTGCCCGCGTACTACACCCCCGACTACTCGACAGCAGTGGGCACGTACGTCACCAGCGCACCTGGAGTCACGGCATCGACTCCGATTGGCATGCTGCCATCCATCGCGACCAACGGGGCAGGCTGGACGGCCAATGCCGCGCTTTACCAGTACTCAGGCCTGAGAAATATCCAGGTCTGTGCAGCGAGCCTTGAGGCGTACAACGCAGTGAATGGTTCCTCGGGAGTGCTGACCGGCCCAACGGGTGCGCTCAATGAGACGACCTGCCCATCGATGCTCATCGCCGCAGGCGGGGTGCCAGTGTCAGCGCCGCAAATTACCGGAACGCAGGCGAGTTGCGCCTTCTACGCAAGCCCGCAGAACACTGCGGGCGACGGCAGTTGCTACGACGGCAACAGCCTGATTCCCTATTTCGGCCAATCCGGTCAAGTGACCCTCGGGTCTGCTGTGATCAACAACCTCATGCTCTGCGATGACAGCGACCCAACGTTGACCCAGTTCGAAGTCGGGGCCGCTAACGCCGGAAACCTTGCGGGGCTCACCGCGGGGGACCCCGCGCTTACGTGCGCCAACTGGGGCCAGACTGGCTCGAATAACTTCCCGGGCTCGAACCCACCGCTGTTCTGGAGTGAC
>JAULZL010000163.1:0-5810 GCA_032117355.1 Candidatus Nanopelagicales bacterium | reverse complement strand
TGTATGCCGACCTAGCCGGAGCGACCACGGGTGACGACCGCGCAGACGCCGTCACGGCCGCCTGCGAGTGCGCCACCCGGGCCGTGGCCTGGGGAGGGGCGACCCATGCCTTCCCTGCTCCGAGCCAGGCGGCGACAGCCCCGGGTTCTGTGGATGAGGGCTCGACTGATCCGGCCTAGGTGTCCTGTCCATAGAGGTTGGTAGCGCCGGCGGCTCAGTTAGCAGCGTCCTCGTACCCAGCCAACCGAATCGACGTATCGATGCATCAGGGGACTCAGCCAATCGTCGGAGCCGTCACGACCTCCCAGGCTAGGCGCGCAATGAGCAGCCCCACCACGCCGAGGAACACGATCCGCACGAAGCCGCTTCCGCGGGCAATGGCCATCCGCGCCCCGATCAAGGCACCGAGCAGGTTGCATCCCCCCATCAGCAGGCCCAGTGGCCACAGCACCGAGCCGCTGATTCCGAAGACGGTTAGGGCTGCCAGGTTCGTCCCGACATTGACCAGCTTCGCGGTGCCCGAGGCGTTGAGGAAGGAATAGCCAAGGCCCGCGACTAGGACGATGAGGAGGAAGGATCCCGTTCCCGGCCCGAGGAGACCGTCGTAGCAGCCGATCCCGAAGCCGGCGCCGATCGCGACAACGTAGTGGCGACGCTGACCATGCCACCGCAACTTCTGCTCGGAGCCCATCTGCGGACGCGTCGCCGTCCAGATCCACACTGCGACGAGGAGAACCAGGATGACCGGCCGAAAGGCACCCGCTGGGATCCGCGTCGCCAGACTGGCCCCCAGGGCAGCCCCGGCGAACGCCGACAGGGCCATCGGCAGGGCCGTTCGCAGGTCGAGAATGGAGTTACGCAGATACGTCGCCGCGGCACCACTTGTGCCGATGATGCTCGAGAGCTTGTTCGTGCCCAGTGCCAGCGCCGGCTGCCCGGGCGGCATGGCAACAAGGAGGGACGGAAGCTGCAGCAGTCCACCGCCGCCTGAGACCGCGTCGATCCACCCCGCGCCGGCAGCCGCCAGGCACAGCAGGGCGATGGTTACCGGGCCGAGGTCAGCGATCACCGACCCTGCTCGCCGTCCCTCCAGTCGCGGACGAATCCCAGAACATCGCCGAGTCGATGGGCGATGGCATCGGGCACCGCGCTGTCATCGGGCATCTGCTCCACCGGAATCTTCGAGTGCGGGATCCACACTGTCCGCATGCCCACCTGCTGGGCGCCCAGAATGTCGTCCCAGGGACGATCTCCGACGAACACGGCCTCCTCGGGCTCGACGCCCAAGGCCCCCGCGATGGTCAGGAAGGCCTCCGAGTGCGGCTTGGCCACCGCCATCTCACTGGTGTACGCCGCTGCGTCGATCAGGTGCAGGAGTTGATCGCGCGCAAAGACCTCTTCGTGGTGCCGTCGCGGCCACATCGTGTTGCTGAGCACGCCGATGAGCAGGCCTTCCTCACGAAGGCTGCTCAGCAACTCGATGGCATCCGGGTCGGCCTTGGTGTGCGGGTCCCAGAAGTCCAGGTAGGCGCTCAGTGCACGCAAATGCAAGGCACTTGATGTGTCGATTCCCCGTTCGATGAACACCGACTCGAGCGCACCGGTGCTGATCGCGCCCGCCGACTCCTGCTGAGTGCGCCACCGCTGCACCTCGGCCTGGGCCAACTCCGCGGCCATGGTGGACGCGTTCACCGGGTCAAAGATCTCCGAGTACGCGTACCACTGGGAGTGCAGGTCGATGTCGTGCCAGGGAGTGAGGGTGCCTCCCCAGTCGAAGATCACCGCGCGAATGGGCGGATACACCGTCATGCCTAGATTGCGGCCCGGACGATTGAAGTCAGGTGGGCGACTGCTTCGTCCACGCCGATCTCCTCCCGTACACCGGTCCGGCGATCCTTCACCTCCACGACCGAGTCCACGAGGCGCTTGCCAACCACCAGGATGGTCGGGATACCGATCAGTTCGGAATCGTTGAACTTCACCCCCGGAGACACCCCGCGGCGATCGTCGTAGAGCACCCGGACGCCGGACGCATCGAGTTCGCCGGCAAGTCGATCGGCAACGTCATACGCCTGCTCGTCCTTGCCGGTGGCCACGATGTGCACGTCGGCCGGCGCAACCTCGCGCGGCCAGATCAGGCCCTTCTCGTCATGGGACTGCTCCGCGATGGCAGCCACCGCCCGCGAAACACCGATTCCGTAGGAGCCCATCGTCACGGTGATGAGCTCTCCCTTCTCATCCAGGACCTTCAGCCCGAGGGCCTGGGCGTACTTGCGACCCAGTTGGAAGATGTGGCCGATCTCGATGCCGCGAGCCAGGGTCAGCGCCTCTCCACAGTCAGGGCACTCATCGCCTTCGAGAACCTCGGCCACATCGATCGTCCCATCAACGGAGAAGTCGCGACCCATGACCAGGTCGTAGACGTGCCGACCGGGAAGGTTTGCCCCGGTGATCCAGCGGGTTCCGTTCACGATCCGTGGGTCAACGAGGTAGCGAACCCCCGACGCCTCACCGAGGGCCGTTGGCCCGATGTATCCCTTGACCAGCACCGGGTACCCGGCGAAATCAGCCTCCTCGAAGGTGCGCGCGACCGACGGATGCAGCACGGCCTCAAGCCTCTTGACATCCACCTCGCGATCCCCTGGCACGCCGATCACCAGCGGACGAGATTCACCCGCAGGGTCAGTCACCATGAACACGACGTTCTTCAGGGTGTCCCCCGCATGCCAGGGCCGATCCGCGCGGGCGAGCTCAGGACGATCGTTGGACACCGCGACCAAGGAGTCAATGGTGGGCGTGTCGGGCGTGACCTCGACATGGGCGGCGGGGACTCCGGAGGCGTCAAGGTCCGCGGGGACTGGCGTGGAGACCGCCTCGACATTCGCCGCATATTCGCAGTGCAGGCACCGGACAAAGGTGTCCTCGCCAACGGGTGTCGGCGCCAGGAATTCCTCGCTCGCCGAGCCGCCCATCGCACCCGACATAGCCGAGACGATCACGAAATCAAGCCCGAGGCGATCGAAGGTCGTGATGTAGGCATCACGGTGGCGCTGATAGGAGGTCGCCAGGCCAGCATCGTCGACGTCGAAGGAGTAGGAGTCCTTCATCACGAACTCACGGCCCCGGAGAATGCCCGCCCGAGGCCTGGCCTCATCGCGGTACTTCGTCTGGATTTGGTAGATCACCAGCGGCAGATCCTTGTAGGAGGAGAACTCCCCCTTGACCATGAGGGTGAACATCTCCTCATGGGTCGGGCCGAGGAGGTAGTCGCCACCCTTGCGATCCTGGAGCCGAAAGAGGGTCTCGCCGTACTCCGTCCACCGCTGGGTTTGCTCATATGGCTCGCGCGGGAGCAGGGCCGGGAAGTGGACTTCCTGGAATCCCGCCGCGTCCATCTCCGAGCGGACGATTGCCTCGACATTGCGGTAGACGAGATAGCCGAGCGGCAGCCAGGAGAACACACCAGGGGCAATCCGACGGACATAGCCACCGCGGACCAGGAGTCGATGACTCGGGACCTCCGCGTCAGCAGGATCCTCACGCAAAGTGCGCAGGAAGAGCGTCGACATCCGCAACATCGCGCCACCCTATCGGCGGGCAACCCCGATGGCCCCCGTGACGGTAGGCCGTCAGAACAGCACGGTAGCGAAGGTTCCAACGCTCTCGAAGCCCGCACGTGCGTACGACTTGCGTGCCGCGGTGTTGTAGTCGTTGACGTAGAGCGATACGACCGGCGCGATAGAAGCGCGCGCGAGGTTCACCACCGCCGCCACGCCGGGTGCCGCGAGGCCACGTCCGCGCAGGCTCGGATCAACCCACACGCCCTGGACCTGACAGGCGCTCTTCGTGGCCGCACCAACCTCGGCCTTGAAGACGACCGCATCCCCGTCAATGCGGGCGAAGGCGCGTCCCGTTCGGATGAGATCAGCGATCCGAGCCCGATAGGCATGGCCCGAACCACTTGAGATCGGGGAGACGCCAACCTCCTCGGTGAACATCGCGATGCACGCGGGGAGCAGGATCTCGATCTCGCTGATATCCACGCGGCGGACGGCAGGGTCCGGCTCGATGAGGGCGTCTGTCGCGATGGCAAGCAGCGGCTGGGCGGCTCGTACCTCGCGGGCGGGACCCCATGCTGGCTCTAGTAGTCGCCACAGGTCGAGGATCTCCTGCGCTGGCCCAACGAAGGAGGAGCACCGGCGTCCGGCGGATCGAAGCCGATCGGCGAAGGCGGCCCGGGTGACCGGGGTAGTAGCCACCGGAATCAGATTCGCACCCAGGAAGACCATGGACTCCAGGCCATCCGCCGAGAAATAGCCGAGGATCTCCCCGCCCATCCGCCACGGGTCAGCCCCCGCAACCTGAATGCGGGACTGGACGAAACAGTTGACTACCGGATCACGGTTCGTGAGTTCCAGCGCGGCCGAGACATCGGAGGCCGTCAGATGCCGAACGTGACTGCGCACGCGGCGACGATAGACGGCCGTTAGGAGGCCGACACGGTCGGCGTGCCGGTTGCACCCTCCATTTGCTCGGCCAACTTCATGGCCTCTTCGATCAAGACCTCAACAATCTGGGACTCCGGGACCGTCTTGATGACCTCGCCCTTGACAAAGATCTGACCCTTGCCATTGCCGGAAGCTACTCCCAGGTCGGCCTCGCGAGCCTCCCCCGGTCCGTTCACAACGCAACCCATAACGGCCACCCGCAGCGGGACGTCTAGGCCTTCCAGGCCGGCCGTCACCTGCTCGGCAAGGGTGTAGACGTCCACCTGGGCCCGGCCGCAGGACGGGCAGGACACGATCTCGAGTCCGCGCTGACGCAGGTTCAGCGACTCCAGGATCTGCATGCCAACCTTGACCTCTTCAACGGGCGGAGCGGATAGCGAGACCCGGATGGTGTCCCCGATCCCGCGGCTCAGCAGGGCGCCGAAGGCAACGGCCGACTTAATGGTGCCCTGGAAGGTCGGCCCGGCCTCGGTCACGCCCAGATGCAAGGGATAGTCACACTGTGCGGCCAGCTGGGTGTACGCCTCGACCATCACGACCGGGTCGTGGTGCTTGACCGAGATCTTGATGTCACGGAAGTCGTGCTCCTCGAAAAGGGACGCCTCCCACAGCGCCGATTCCACCAGGGCTTCGGGAGTTGCCTTGCCGTACTTCTTGAGCAGTCGAGGGTCAAGTGAGCCCGCGTTTACGCCAATCCGGATCGGGGTGCCGGTGTCCTTGGCAGCCCGGGCGATCTCGGCGACCTTGTCGTCGAATTGCTTGATGTTGCCCGGGTTCACGCGGACCCCCGCGCAGCCGGCCTCAAGGGCTGCAAACACGTACTTTGGCTGGAAGTGGATGTCTGCGATCACCGGGATTCCGGACTTCCGGGCGATCGCCGGTAGCGCGTCGGCATCGTCCTGGCTGGGGCAGGCCACGCGGACCACCTGGCAGCCGGAAGCAGTGAGCTCGGCGATCTGCTGCAACGTGGCGTTGACGTCCGACGTCAGCGTCGTGCACATCGACTGGACGCTCACCGGTGCATCCCCGCCCACCGCGACCGGGTGGGTCGGGTGCTTCAGGATGATCTGGCGAGTGGCCCGGCGCGGGGCCAGGACGGGGGGCGGGGTCGCGGGCATGCCGAGGCTGACGGTCACCCCGTCATTATTGCGGGCCTGGGCATTTCCGCTCCTCGCGGGCTGGGGCGATGCCGCTGGCAGGCTCAGCCGAGCGAGATGGGCTTGACCAGATCGGCCCAGATCACGATGACACCCATGGCGATGAGCAGCACCGCCACGACGTATGCCACCGGCAGCAGCCGCG
>JAULZL010000162.1:0-14383 GCA_032117355.1 Candidatus Nanopelagicales bacterium | reverse complement strand
GGTCTTGTAACAGATGTCGAGCAGGACCTCGTCCCGGTCGACCTTGACGATGACACCGGACACGATGTCGCCGTCGTTGAAGTACTTGATCGTTGCGTCAATCGCGGCCATGAAGTCTTCGGCGGTGCCGATGTCATTGACGGCGATCTGGGCTGGGGTTGTGCTCGTGGTTGCGGTCATGGAATGAGTAGGTCCGATGGGGTTAGGAGGGATGGTGCGCGGGTGCGCAGCCTCCAAAGACTACGGCAGGTCCCGTTCCGCTTGCCCGGGGGCCTCGGAGCACCACGTGCAGCCGATCCGGATGGCCCAGGCGTCAGTGTGCAGCCGCATCCCAGGAATGCCCCTGCCCGATGGACACGTCCAACGGGACTCGCAGATGGGCCGCTCCGCCCATGGCCGCGCGAACCACTCCTTCCAGGGCCGACGCCTCCCCCGGAGCGACCTCCAGCACCAGTTCGTCATGGACCTGCAGCAGGATTCGGCTGGCCAGGCCGGCCTGACTGATCCCCTCGGCAGCGTGCAGCATCGCTATCTTCACGATGTCTGCCGCAGTGCCTTGGATGGGAGCATTCAGAGCCATTCGCTCGGCCATTTCCCGACGCTGCCGGTTGTCGCTGGTGAGGTCCGGCAGGTAGCGCCGTCGACCAAACATGGTCTGCGTGAATCCGTTAACCCTGGCCTGCTCGACGACCTCGGCCAGGTAGTCGCGCACCCCCCCGAAACGGGTGAAATAGGTGTCCATCAGGCTCCGGGCTTCATCCGCGCCAATACCCAGTTGCTGGGAGAGGCCAAAGGCCGACAGCCCGTAGGCAAGTCCATAGGACATCGCCTTGATTCGACGCCGCATCTCGGCGTCCACTTCATCGGGCGGGACGCCGAACACTGCACTGGCAACGGTTGTGTGGAGGTCCTCCCCGCTTCGAAACGCCTCGATCAGACCCTGGTCCCCGCATGCATGCGCCATGATCCGCATCTCGATCTGGCTGTAGTCCGCGGTCATCAGCGACTCGAAACCCGCTCCGACCACGAAGCACTCCCGGATCCGGCGCCCGGCGTCAGTCCGGATCGGGATGTTCTGCAGGTTCGGATCCGTGCTCGATAGCCGACCGGTCGCGGCCACCGTCTGATTGAAGGTCGTGTGGACTCGATGGTGGGAGTCCGCAAGTGGGATGAGGCCGTCAACCGTCTGACGAAGGCGCGATCGATCCCGCCAGGCGAGCAACTGCTCAAGGAGCGGATCCGCTGTCCGCTCGAACAGGCTCTGGAGCGCGTCTGCATCGGTCGTGTATCCGGTCTTGATCTTCTTCGTCTTGGGGAGATTGCGCTCGACAAACAGAATCTCCTGAAGCTGCTTTGGGGAACCAAGGTTGAAGGGGTGCCCAACAATCTGCTGTGCACTTTCCTCAGCCGCGCGCATGTCGGCGCCGAACTCCCCGGACAGTTCGCTCAGCCCGTCGAGATCAACTGCGATGCCGTCACGTTCCATCTGAGCCAGTACGGGAATCAGCGGCAGTTCCACGTCCGCGAGGAGGGCGTCCGTCCCCTCGGTCGAGAGCACGGGGAGCAGGGCCGCAGCCAGGTCGCCAACGATGGCCGCGCGCAGGGCGAGGTCGGCATCACTTGCCGCATCGTCGCCCTCAAAGGACAGTTGCCCCTTCTTGTCGGACCGACGAAGGCTCCTGCGCAGGAAGCGTTCAGCGACGTCCTCGATCGCAAACGAGCGCTGACCCGGTGAGACGACGTAGGCAGCCAGTGCGGTGTCCATGGTGATTCCGGCCAGTTCTCCACCCATGGCAAGGATGGCGAGTGCCGGCCCTTTCAGATCGTGTCCCTGCTTGGCGACGGAGGGATCGGCCAGCCAGCTCAGAGCGCGACCTCGGGTCACCTCATCAGCCAGATCCAGCACCGCTATCCGCTGAGCCGCGTCACATAAAGCAAGCAAGGTGAGCTGGCCGGTTCCACGCCCCCAGGTACCTTCAAAGGCCAGCGATACCGGTGGCAACAAGGACTGCAGCCACTGCCCAACCCCGGACCCCGGAAGCCGTTCGACGGGCAACGGTGCGGCGTCCTCGGGAAGGGGCGAATCGGCATCGGCTCCCACCCCGACGGCGAGCAGCCGCTCGCGCAGGGCTCGGAATTGCAGGGTGTCGAAGAGTTGGTCGACCGCTGCGACATCCCAGCCCCTCAGGTCGCACGTGTCGATGTCCACGCCGATGGGCGCATCCGCACGAAGGGCCGTGAGCTGTCGATTGACAATGACCTGAGGAAGGGCCGCCCGCAGGGAATCCCCGACCTTTCCGGGCACTTCATCAACCCGGTCAACCAGCTGGGCGAGGGATCCGTATTCACGGATCCACTTGGCCGCAGTCTTTTCCCCAACCCCCGGAATGCCGGGGAGGTTGTCACTTGGGTCGCCGCGCAGAGCTGCGAAATCCGGGTACTGCGCCGGGGTGAGTCCGTACTTCTCCTCAATCGCCGCGGGGGTCATGCGCGCGAGATCGGACACTCCCTTGCGCGGGTACAGGACGGTGACCTTGTCGGTGACCAGTTGGAAAGCGTCACGATCGCCCGTAACGATGAGCACGTCAGCTCCATTCGACACCGCCTGATCAGCAAGGGTCGCAATCACATCGTCCGCCTCGAACCCGTCAAGTTCGACCGTCACCACGCCAAGGGCCGCCAACAACTCCTTGATCAACGGCACCTGGCCCCTGAACTCGTCGGGAGTTGACTGTCGGGTGGCCTTGTAGGCGGGGAAGGCTTCGGATCGGAACGTCGTCCGGGATACATCGAAGGCCACGGCGATATGCGTCGGCTTCTCGTCACGCAGGATGTTGATAAGCATGGACGTGAATCCGTACACCGCGTTCGTGGGCTGGCCGGTGGTTGTCGAGAAGTTCTCAATCGGGAGGGCATAGAACGCCCGAAAGGCCAGTGAATGACCATCGAGGAGGAGTACTCGGTCGGCCGACATCCGACGATCGTAGTCTCGGCGATAGGTCAGGATTCCGAGGCGAGCCCGCTCGCTTGCGGTGACGCCTAGAGTGTGGCCGTGGCCTCAGGGGACCCGTACGCGGGCGAAGACATTGCCGAGATGATGCAACACGCCAGTGCCGGCACGCTGGTCGAATTGATGGGAATCCGCATTCTCGAAGCCCGGCCGGGGCTGGTGCGTGGTTCGATGCCAGTGAAGGGCAACACTCAGCCCTACGGCCTTTTGCATGGTGGGGCCAGTGCAGTCTTGGCCGAAACCTTGGGATCGATCGCTGCCAGCATTCACGGAGGCCCTGATCGCATTGCCGTCGGGATCGAATTGTCGTGCACCCACCACCGGGCGGTCCGCGACGGCGAGGTCTTCGGTAGCGCAACAGCACTCCATGAAGGTGGCACGGTCGCGACCTATGCAATCGTCATTACGGATCCGGCTGACCAGGCCGTATGCACGGCACGGCTAACCTGCATCGTGCGATCCCGTCCACCGAGATCCAACTGACTGACTTTCAATGAATGCCGTACCTGGTTGAATCCGTTCTGGCTATGCTCACACGACTCTGGTGCGGGCGACGGCAACCGGGGTTGGCACCGTGGCCAGAAGTCGAAGTGGAATGTCCTCACATTTTTGTCGTGACACTTGGAGGGGTACGTGCGATCAGGCTTTCAGGGGGATGTGATGGCGGCTGAAACTCAGCGTCCATCAAAGCGCCCTTCGCAGCCGCAGACGGACTGGGCCCGCGGCCTGCGTCGTGTCGGTGCGGCCGTCTTCGGCCTGCTGCTCGCGGGAGGTCTTGCGGTCGGCCCCGCCTTGGCCGCCGACACGGGCCTCAAGGGAGCGCTCACGGACCCTGCCACCCAGTCAGGGGTCGCCGGGGTCGTCATTACCGTGACGGGCGAGGGCGGGGTGAATGAGTCCGCCACGACAGGGGCCGACGGCACCTGGAAGGTGACCGTGCCCGGGGCGGGAAAGTACGACGTGACCCTCGACGTTGCGACGCTGCCCGCCGGAGTCGGCCTCGCCGAGCCTGACAAGTTCACGCGCACCGTCAACATCCTTTCCGATGGGAAGGTGCAGACCGTCCTGTTCAAGTTGGGCGGCGGAACCGGTGGGTCCGGGGGTTCGGAGCCCGCTGACACCAAGGCTTCCAAGTGGAGCCAGATTCCCCAGTTGACCATTGACGGGCTGATTTTCGGAATCGTCATCGCCCTTGCTTCGGTCGGGCTCAGCCTGGTGTTCGGTACTACGAAGCTCACCAACTTCGCTCACGGCGAGCTCATTGCCCTCGGTGGCCTTCTGACGTACTTCTTCAACGCGGTCGTCGGAGTCCCCCTCATCCTGGCGGCGGCCCTAGCCGTACTGGCCTCGGCCTTTCTCGGTGGCTGGTTCCAGAACCGGGTCCTGTGGAAGCCCCTGCGAAGGCGCGGCACCGGCCTGATCGCCGCTTTGGTGGTGTCGATTGGCCTCGGGCTCTTCCTGCGCTACTTCTTCCTCTTCATCTTCGGCGGACAAACGCGTAATTTCGAGGAGTTCGCTGGCCAGGCGGGCATCGAGATCGGCCCGATCCTGATCACGCCCAAGGATCTTGTCTCGAGCACCGTCGGCATCATCTTGATCGGCCTGACCACCTTCTGGTTGCTGAAGACAAAGGCTGGTAAGGCAACGCGGGCCGTCGCCGACAACCCAGCACTGGCGTCTGCGTCTGGCATCGACGTAGAGAAGGTCATCAGCACCGTGTGGATCCTCGGCGCCGGCCTCGCGGGCTTCTCCGGGATCATGCTCGGGCTTCAGGTCGGGGTGAGCTGGCAAATGGGGTTCACCATCCTGCTGCTGGTATTCGCCGGCAGCGTTCTCGGTGGGTTGGGAACGGCCTTCGGAGCAATCCTGGGCTCACTGATCGTGGGGCTGCTGGTGCAGTTGTCGACTCTGATCATCCCCACCGAGTTGAAGTACGTCGGTGCCCTCGTCATCCTGATCATCATCCTGCTCATCCGGCCGCAGGGAATCCTCGGCAAGCGCGAGCGAATCGGCTAAGGGGCCTCACATGGACTGGATGTCTATCCTGCAGAACTCCTTCACCCAGATGGTCGGCGTGGCCGCCGTCATCTACTGCCTGGCGGCGCTGGGCGTGAACATTCAATTCGGCTACGCGGGCCTGCTCAACTTCGGCCAGGCCGGCTTTGCTGCCATCGGCGCCTACGCGGTCGCCGTTCTCGTTGTGACCGCCGGTTGGTCCCTCTGGCTCGCTATCCTCTTCGGCATTTTCGGCGCCGTGATCTTCGGTCTCATCCTCGGGGTACCCACCCTCCGGCTCCGGGCCGACTACCTCGCGATCGTGACCATCGCTGCCGCCGAGATCATCCGACAGATCGTCAGGTCGGTCTCGCTCAACGACTACTTCGGCGGCTCTGACGGCATCACCGGCAAGTACGCGGCAGCCTGGTACGACCTGAACCCGTTGCCCAGCGGCATCGATATTGCGATTCTGAGGTTCAGCAAGAATGACCTGTGGGTCGTCCTCAACGGGTGGACTCTGGTCGCGATCATCGCGCTGCTTACCTGGCTCCTCGTTCGGTCTCCGTGGGGACGAGTACTGAAGTCGATCCGTGAGGATGAGGACGCGGTACGCAGCCTCGGCAAGAACGTCTACCTCTACAAGATGCAGGCCCTGATCCTTGGTGGCGTGATTGGTTCCCTTGCCGGCGTGGTCTTCGCTATGGCATCCCAGTCAGTGCAACCCGACAACTACTCGACAACTCTGACGTTCTACGTCTACGTCATCGTGATCCTCGGCGGTGCGGCCCGAGTCTTCGGTCCGATCGTTGGCGCGATGATCTTCTGGTTCCTGCTGGTCTTCATCGGCGAGTTCCTCAACAACGCCGTCAGAGCCGGGTACATCTCTAGTGACATCCTGGGCACCGATCAGATCGGCCAGATTCGGTTCATGCTGGTCGGCCTCGGGCTCATGCTGCTCATGATCTTCCGTCCGCAAGGAATCTTCGGAGACAAGAAGGAGCTGGCCCTCGATGAGCGCTAACCCAGAGGCTGCCCGCGAGCGTGCGACGAATATCAAGGGAGTCCTCGCGGACGTTCCTGCTTCGCCGGGCGCCCCGAAGCCCGATCCGATCTTCGTAGGCGACTCGATCACCCGCTCCTTCGGGGGCTTGGTCGCCGTGGACGTTGCCCATCTCGAGGTTCAGCGAGGGTCCATCACGGCGCTCATCGGGCCAAACGGTGCAGGCAAGACGACCTTCTTCAACGTCATCACCGGTTTTGATCCGCCCAACACCGGGACTTGGTCTTTCCAAGGACAATCACTGTCAGGCACGCCTGCTTACCGGGTCGCTCGCGAGGGAATGGTTCGGACCTTCCAACTCACCAAGGTGCTTAGCAAACTCACCGTTCTGGAGAACATGCGCCTTGGCGCTCAATCCCAACGCGGTGAGGGGCTCTTCAGTGCGCTGATTCCGGCCCTATGGCGCAAGCAGGAGCAGCAGATCACCGAGCGGGCCCTGCTCGTCCTGGAGAAATTCAACCTCATCCATGTCAAGGACGAGTTTGCGGGCGCTCTCTCAGGGGGCCAACGCAAACTTCTCGAGATGGCCCGCGCGACGATGTCGAACCCCTCCATGCTGATGCTGGATGAGCCAATGGCCGGGGTCAATCCGGCACTCACCCAGTCCCTCCTTGAGCACATCAAGGAGTTGCGCGAAGAGGGCATCACCATCTTCTTCGTGGAGCACGACATGGACATGGTCCGAGACATCAGCGACTGGGTCATCGTGATGGCCCAGGGCTCAATCATCGCCGAGGGCCCTCCCTCCGTGGTGATGCGTGACCCCATCGTGATCGACGCCTACCTTGGCGCCCATCATGACCAGGCGCTGACCGAATCCGGCGAGTCCTTGACCAGGAAGGGCGACTCATGAGCGACTCAGCACCCGAGACTGGCCACACGACGGCCGTTCCCTCCCATAAGCCTCCCCTGATCAACGCGGAGGAGGTGGAGGCCGGCTACTTCCCAGGAGTGAACATCCTGAATGGGATGACCCTTTCTGCCAGCGAGGGTGAACTCATCGGGATCATCGGTCCCAACGGTGCCGGC
The DNA here is from genome assembly GCA_032117355.1 of Candidatus Nanopelagicales bacterium. Taxonomy (GTDB): domain Bacteria; phylum Actinomycetota; class Actinomycetes; order S36-B12; family S36-B12; genus REEB460. The sequence continues at coordinate 7,286 of JAULZL010000162.1, read as the reverse complement.
AAGTCCACCTTCCTGAAGGCAGTCTTCGGTCTTGTTGCTGTCAGATCCGGCACGATCGCCTTGAACGGTCATGACATAACCGGAAAGCGCGCGGACGAACTAGTCCACCTAGGAGTTGGATTCGTACCGCAGACGAACAACGTCTTTCCCTCGCTGACCATCGAGGAAAACCTGCAGATGGGGATCTACCAGGATCCCAAGAGGTTCCCCGAGCGATTCGAGATGGTTACCTCTCTCTTCCCCATGCTTGGTGAGCGGCGCAAGCAGCGGGCCGGATCGCTCTCAGGTGGCGAGCGCCAGATGGTGGCCATGGCTCGCGCCCTCATGATGAAGCCGAGCCTACTCCTGCTCGACGAGCCCAGCGCGGGTCTCTCCCCCGCACTTCAAGACGAGGTGTTCCTGCGCGTCAAGGAAATCAACGCCACCGGCGTCACCATCGTCATGGTCGAGCAAAACGCGCGCAGGTGCCTGCAGATCGTCGACCGAGGGTACGTCCTTGACCAGGGTCGTAACGCATACGAGGGAACCGGCGCAGAGTTGGCGAATGACCCGAAGGTCATCGAGCTGTATCTCGGATCCCTCTCCCAGGCCTGAGACTCAAGGAACGACGTAGGGGCTCCAAGACCCAAGCACCGCTGAAGGCCACGGTCACGAACGTTGTGATCGTGGCCTTCGCTGTGTTTGCGGCCAGTGCACTCACCCGAGGGTTCCTGCGGACTGACGTGGTTGCCATCTCGGCGTCGATCATTCCGGTCGACCATTGCGGATAGCCCGTCTGGTTTTCCCTATCCGCAAGCGGCCGCAAGATGGATGGCCCACCCGAACATGACGAAGGGCCGGTCCGAAGACCGGCCCTTCGCAGTTCAATCAACTTCAGGCGGTAGGAACCTCGCCCGTGACGAACAGGTCGAGCTTCGGGACGTACTTGTCGTTCGCCTCGTACTCGTAGACACCCATCGTCGCGATGCTCGGATCGCCATTGTCAGCGAACTCAACCGGGCCAGAGACGCCCTCGTAGTTGATGTCCTTGCCCTCAGCCAGCAGCGCTGCGCAGGTCGCGTAGTCGGTGCAAGCCTCGCCACCCTTCGACACGTCGATCAGGGCCTGGCCCACCGCGACACCGTCGCAAGAGCCAGCCGCCTGCATCGCCAGGGCGATGAGGTTGACCGCGTCGTAGGACTCCGGAGCGTACGAGTAGTCCGTCAGTTCCGGATCGACCTCGAGAAGGGCCGCCTGGAAGGCCTCAGGTGCAGCAGCGCCGGGCAGGGTGCCCTTGGTGCCGACCATGATGCCCTTGGGCAGATCCTTGAAGGCCTCCTGCGAGAGGTTGCCGTCAACGAGGTAGAGCGGGACCTTGTCCGGTCCGATGCCCTGCTTGATGAGCTCCTGGATGATCTTCACAGACTCCTCGAAGCCGATGAGGGCTATTGCCTTCGGCTTGCTTGCCTTGAGCTTGCCGACCTCAGCGCTGAACTCAGCTGCCTGCGGGTTGTAGATGATCGCCTCGGAGACCGTGCCACCACCGTCGGTGAAGTTCTTCTCCAGAGCGCCAGCCAGGCCGGTGCCGTAGGCATCGTCCAGAGCCAGGATGCCGGCCGTGTCGATGCCGTTATCCAGCATCAGGGTGGCGAGCACTGCGCCCTGGAAGAGATCCGAGGGAGCGGTACGGAAGTAGAGGCCGTTGTCCGCGTAGTCCGACAGAGTCGGCGAGGTGTTGGCCGGGGAGAACTGGATGACGCCCGCGCCGGTGATCTTGTCGATGACCGTGAGCGAAACGCCGGAGGACGCCGCGCCGATGATCGCCGTCACGCCAGCAGCCAGGTGGCTGTCAGCGGTCTGAGAAGCGATGTCGGTCGTGGTGTCACCGGAGTCACCCGGGAGCACGTTTGAAGCCTTGATCGGGCCGCCAGCGGCCTCGATCTGCTGGGCTGCCAGATCGACACCGGCGAACTCCGGTGGGCCGAGGAAGGCAAGGCTGCCCGTCTGGGGCAGCATGGTGCCGATCTTGCAGTCGAGTGCAGCCGGGGCAGCGCTTGCGGCCGGAGCAGAGCTCATGGGCGCGGCACTGCTGGCCGCAGGTGCGGCGCTGGACTCGGTGCTTGTGCTGCTTCCACCGCAGGCGGCGAGAGCGAGCGAAGCGACACCGAGCACAGCGGCCGACTTCAGGACCGTTGTGCGGTTCATACTTCTCCTTGGATGCGAGAATGACGACTGTTGTCGCCGGGTGAACACACTCTAGGGCCAGCCCGGTTACCGCGGGGCAAAGGGCGACCGTAATGAGTCGCCTTCGTGACCGTTCTGTTATCAACAGGCCCCGGATTTCAGGATCAGCCGCTGACGGGCCCGCCTTCCTCGGCGTCATTCGTCGTGTTCCTCAGATATTCGACAGCCGCCTCGGCAAGGGTCACCCTGTCGTCCATCGCCCGTCGGCGAAGTGCCGCGAACGCCTCAGCTTCAGTGAGGTCCTCGGCTGACTGAAGCCGTGCCTTCGCCCGTGTTACGGCGGCCTGGGCACTCATGCGAGCGGTGAGGTCCGCGACCTGGGCGGCAAGTTCCTGGTTCTCCCGCCAACGAGCCACAGCAAGTTCGATCGCCGGTGTGACGTCGGACTTGGTGAAGGGCTTGACCAGGTAACCCATGACACCGGCGGCCCGGGCCCGCTCGATTGTCTCGCGCTGGCTGAAAGCGGTCACCATGACGACGGGAGCAATTCCCGCACCGGCGATCTCCTCCGCGGCAGACAGGCCGTCTCGCACCGGCATGGCGATGTCCAAGAAGACGATGCCCGGGCGCAGGCTACGGGCGAGGTCCACCGCCGACTGCCCGTCTGCTGTCTCCGCGATAACGCGATAGCCGAGTTCGCCAAGCATCTCAACCAGATCCATTCGGATCAGCGCCTCGTCCTCGGCCACGAGGACGGTCACCACGTCGGCATCCATGGCGAAGTTGGCATCCATGGCGCACACGATAGGACGATCGATGGTGGCAACCGACCGGGCCGTCATCGTCAGTCTTCGCCGCGAGGAGGAGGGCCTCCGCGCCCGAGGCGCGGCCGCTAAGATCGTTTCGCGCCCCGGTACCCCAACCGGCAGAGGGAGCCGACTCAAACTCGGTCCAGTGTGAGTTCAAATCTCACCCGGGGCACCCGCAAACTGATCGTCGGCACCAATCTCAGATGCTGGCATGTCCAAGCATTTCAAGGGTTTTCCTGCCCTGAGTCGCCTCGACCTGTGGCACTCTTTTGCCACCTATCGATGCTTGATCTCGGGTGGGCCGCCCAAGATCAAGCCGAACATGATTCAGGAGACCATCATGAAGACAGGAAAGACTGCCGCGCTCATGATCGTCATCGCTCTCGCCGGAGGCGTCACGCTTGTCGGCTGCGGGCAGATGGCCGAGTCAGCGACCGAAAAGCTCATAGAAGAAGCGGCTGGCGGGGACGTAAACATCGACGTCGAAGGAGACGGGGTGACCATCGAGGGCGAGGATGGTGGCTTCGCAGTCGGCGGGGACCTAAGCCTGCCGGAGAACTGGCCCGCAGAGATCCCCACCTACGGAGGCGGAAGCCTTGTCATGGTCAGCGTTGACTCCGCTTCGGGCGGTGCGACTGCGGTTTGGAGCACGGACGAGTCCGTCGATGATGCAGCCGCATCAATACGCGGCGCGGTAGAGGGCGCGGGTTACGCCATCGACTCCGAATCGCAAATGGAAGGCTTGCGCGCATTCAGTGCGACGGGCAACGGTTATCGCTTGGACGTGTCAGTGGGTGGCTCGGATGGCGCTACGTCGGTGAATCTGCTGGCGACGAAGGAGTGATCCCTAGGCGGGGCTTCACCTCCGACAGGCGCGCCAGAAGACCGTTGACAAAGGTGGCCGACTCCTCGGTCGAGAGGTCTTGAGCCAGGGAAACCGCTTCGGCGATGGCGACCGCGTCAGGTATGTCGTCACGCCAAAGGATTTCGAAGCAGCCAAGCCGCAGGATGGCTCGGTCGACTGCCGGCATCCGCTCCAGGGTCCAGCCCATGGAGTAGGTGCCGAGCAGTTCGTCGATGCGCGAACCGTTCTCGGTCACGCCCGCCACGAGTTCCGCAACGTAGGGATTTAGGGCCGGCTCCCCCGCATCCTGCCGCCGGTGCTGCTGACTGCCGAGAACCTCGGTTGCCGAGATTCCGCGCATATCCGCCTCATAGAGGACGTCCAGTGCGCGCTTGCGTGCCTTGCTCCGGGCCGACACAGGTCAGTCGTTGACTCGGCCGAGGTACGAACCATCACGGGTATCAACCTTGACCTTGGTGTTGGCCTCCAAGAAGAGAGGTACCTGAATCTCAGCACCCGTCTCCAGCGTGGCCGGCTTGGTTCCACCGGTGGATCGGTCACCCTGCAGGCCCGGCTCGGTGTACGTGAGCATCAGTTCTACGGATGCCGGCAGGTCCACGATGATCGGCTGTCCGTTGTGCACGGACACGTTCGCGACCTGATTCTCCAAGAGGAACTTGGCAGCGTCGCCAACGACGGAGTTCGGCACATTGAACTGCTCGAAGGACTGGGTGTCCATGAAGACCCAGTCCTCGCCGTCGCGGTACAGGTACTGCATGTCACGGCGGTCAACGGTCTCTGTCTCAACCTTGACACCCGCATTGAACGTCTTGTCGACAACCTTCCCGGTGAGGACATTCTTCAACTTCGTCCGGACGAAGGCACCGCCCTTGCCGGGCTTCACGTGCTGGAACTCCACGACGGTCCACAGTTGGCCATCGATGTTGAGGACCAGGCCGTTCTTCAGGTCATTCGAGGTTGCCACGAGTCTTCCCTTGCATTCGGAGGTGCCGCTAGCCAATCAACAGGAGCAAGCTGACCGTGATGAACTAGCCAACTGTCATGAGATTGCGCGTCATGGGTGTCAGCACGCGTGATCGCGACGAATCCACCACCAGGGTGTCTTCTATGCGAACCCCGCCGAGCCCGGTGAGGTAGACCCCGGGCTCGATGGTGATCGGTGTGCCGGGGGCAATGGTACCGGCGGATCGGGCGCTGATCATGGGCGCCTCGTGGATCTGCAGTCCAACACCATGGCCGAGACCGTGAGTGAAGGATTCGCCGTAGCCGGCAGCAATGATGAGGTCACGGGCGGTGGCATCGAGGCTAGACAGGCTGCAGCCCGCGGTAACCGCATTGACTGCAGCCGATTGCGCGACGCGCACGCAGTCGTGCACCTCCTGTTGCCAAGGGGTGGGTGCGGTGCCGACCACGGCCGTTCGGGTCATGTCGGCGTGGTAACCATCGACGTACGCACCGGCATCCACCACCAGGAGGTCGCCCGGCTGAAGTGCTCGCTCGCCCGGCTGGTGATGGGGGATGGCTGAATTCGGCCCAGAGCCCACGATCGTCTCGAAGGCCCGATCCTGGGCGCCGAAGTCGCCGAAAAGCTGCTCGAGCCGGCGGGCGATGGCCCGCTCGGTCATCCCGACCCGGATCTCATCGAAGAGCGCAACGAAGGCGTCAGACGTGATCGAGCAGGCACGCTGGAGCAGGCCGAGTTCCCCGTCGTCCTTCACAATTCGCAGTTCCTCGATGACCCCAGCAACCGTGCCCACCGCCCAGCCCCTCGCAGCCGCGCGCACGTCATCAAGGCCCTGCACGGTGATCGAGGACTCCAACAGGATGGATCCCGAGCCCGTAGCCGAGACATGACCGGCAATGGCGACCAAGGTGGCCCGATCGATGAGGCAGGGCAGGCCGGCGCACTCGTCCCGCACCTGATCTTGATAGCGGCCATCTGTCCCGAGTACATCCCCCTCCGGGCCCCGAAGGTCCAGGGCAAGGACCGCATTGCTCCCGCTGAATCCCGTCAGATAGCGAATGTTGGGCAGGCTGGTAACCAGGAACCAGGTAGGGACAACTCCCCCTTGAAACCCGGGTCCTCCATGCTGCAGGGCACTATGCCGAGCACGCTCGCGTCTTTGCGCATGGCGAAGCGCCGTCACGCGACGAGTGGTCGTAGGGCCACCAGGGCCAGCCGATATGAGTCGATTCCGAAGCCCGCGATCGTTCCATTCACGACTCCGGAGATAACCGACGTGTGTCGGAACTCTTCGCGGGTGGCCGGATTGGAGAGGTGGACTTCGATGACCGGGCTCTCAACGAGGGCACAGGCATCGCGCAGGGCGTACGAGTAGTGGGTGAAAGCGGCTGGGTTGAGCACGACCGGCGTCCGCGCATCCGCGGCACCGTGAAGCCAGTCGATCAACTCCGCCTCGTCATTGGTCTGCCGGACATCCGCCGTCATGCCGAGTTCCGAAGCCGAGTCCTGGCAGAACGCCACCAACTCTCCGTACGTGGTGGTGCCGTAGATCTGCGGCTCGCGGGTCCCCAGGCGATTGAGATTCGGGCCATTAAGCACCAGCACTCTCGTCATGCCGCAGAGCCTAGGGCTAGCCGAGTACCGATCCCGCGGCTACCGCGTCGTAGGCCCGGCGAAGCAACTGCGGGTCCGGGCCATTCCAATTCGTCGGCTGACCGATACCCTCCAGGACGACGAAACGCAGCATTGATCCCCGTGACTTCTTGTCCATGGACATGGCTGCGAGCAACTCCTCCCATCGACCCGGCTCATAGGCCGTGGGCAGTCCGAGGATGCTGAGGATCTCGTGATGGGCGTCCGCATCCGAATCCGGGAGGCGGCCACCGACTCGAGCCAGTTCCGCGACGTAGACGAGGCCAACCGACACCGCTGCGCCGTGGCGCCAGCGATACCCCTCGACCCGTTCGACGGCATGGCCAAAGGTGTGCCCGTAGTTGAGCACCTCGCGCCCGAGCCGGCCGGACCCAGAGGTTGCCGACTCCTCTCGAAAGTCAGAGCTGACTACCTCGGCCTTCACCTGGACGGCCCGTCGGATGAGATCTGGAAGGAGTTCGCCGGCTGGGTCAATGCAGGCTCCGGCATTGCGTCGAACATCGTCGAGGATCGTTGGGTCCGAGGTGAACCCCACCTTGACCACCTCGGCCATGCCGGCAACGAGGTCGGCCTGCGGAAGGGACAGCAGTTCCCCCACATCGCAGAGCACACCTGCGGGGCTGTGAAATGCACCGATCAAGTTCTTGCCAGCGTCGGCGTTGATTCCGGTCTTGCCGCCGACGGCGGCATCGACCATGCCCAGCAATGTTGTCGGGATGAGAATGGATCGGACTCCCCTGAGCCAGGTTGCCGCCACGAAGCCGGCCAGATCTGTGGTGGCTCCGCCTCCTAGACCCACAATGGAGTCGCTTCTCGTGAACCCAGCCGAGCC
>JAULZL010000161.1:0-2419 GCA_032117355.1 Candidatus Nanopelagicales bacterium | reverse complement strand
GGTGACCATTCCGCCACCGAGTGGATCGTCCGTGCCCCAGCCCGCGAGCGGGGACAGCTCGAGAAAGGCCGAGTCCGGATCAAGGAGCAGGGCGATGCGCTCCCGGGGAAGCAACTTGCCGCGCGAGCGGTGCCGGGCCACGGTTGCCTCGGCCTTCCCCGCATCGGACGATCCGCCGCCCCGCACGACCTGTTGGCAAAGACCGTTGATCGTGGCCAGGGATTCGAGCATCGCCGCCCGGTTTGCCTGGAATTGGCCGTCCCGAGGATCCACTCGCGAACCAAGGACCTGCGCCATGACTTGACGTTAATGTCAAGTTGATATCCACGTCAAGTGGTTGACGCCATCACCAGGCTCACCAGCGGGCTAGACCGACGAAAGCCGCTCGTGGCAGTCCTCAATGTGGCGGAGCAGCCCGCTAACCAACGTGGCGGGTAGCGGCGATTCCCAATCACCACTGCCAGCTTGGATCGTGCTTTCCGCCACGGCCGCAAGCCGATCAGCAAGGCTGCGCACCCTGGAGAGAACTCCATCCGGGTCAAGTCCGCAGTCGTCTGCAAGTTCAACCCAATCCCGACCCCCCACCCGGGAGGGATTGCGTTCGGAGAACCCGATCTTCATCGCCAGGGACACCCGACGGCCCGCTGCATACGGCAGATACGAATTCAGGTCGTACAGGGGTGCCAGGCGCGTGGCGCTGCTCGTATGCAGGAGGGCGTAGTTGCGGGCATGTGCATCCGTACCGAGGACGAGCCAGTTGAACGCGATCGCGTCAATGAAGGTGGCTACATCCTGTTCCTGCCGACCACCCGTAACCTCAGCTCGCAGGAGGTGGACGATGGACGCCACTTCACGTCCGGAGTTCGTCTCGTACTTGCTTGTCGGTGGCAAACCCCGCGCCTGCACCGTGTCCTCCTGGTGGATACGTCGCCACGTTCCATCGGGGTTCGAGAGGCGGTCGAAGCGCGTGACCACAAGCACCCGCCTCCCGTCAAACTCCTTGAGTTCGGTAGGCGCAGCGGGAAGGCCTACCGCGGCCGCGAGGCACATCGTGAGGTGCTCATTCAAATCCTGATCAGGCATATGCGGGATCGCTGGCTTGAAGATATGAGTAGTTGGCTGCCCCCCCGACGGGAGGCACCAGCCGTTCGCCGTACGTGCGAGTGCGAACTTGGCCTGCGCCCCGGCCAGGCTGAACTGGCCGCCCACTGCGGACGCAGCCCACGCAGTGGCGTCGACGACTAGGGCGCCCACTCGATTGCCAATCTCAGCCTCGGTGAGCGGCAACGCATTGCTGACCTGGGAAGCGTCAAGCCTTTCGGGTCGCACAAAACTCGCCGCACCGGCGACGTCCTCGCCTACGTGCCACAAGAGTGCATACGGATCGAGACGCTTTGGACCGTATATGGCCCTCCAACGCGCGAGAACCTCACTGCGGTCCGGCAGAAGGCCGCTGATCCAGTTGTGAACAACCCGGCCGGAGTACCGACGTGATGTGACCGGCAGGCAGCAGGACAGGCCGCGGGTCACCGACGGGGCTTCCTTTGTATAGGTCAGTTTGATTTCGCGACTGCTTGGGCTATCAAGACTGCCGATCGGCCGTCCATCCATGACGACCAGGAGTCGAGGACCCACCTCACCAGGACGCAGCGGCCGATGTGAGGGGACGGTCATCAGCCGGGTCCATCCATTCGAAAGCGCGACAGGTACTCGTCTAGGTCGAGTTCATCGGCTGGGCCAGCCGTGGTTGGTCTCGCCGATGTCGATTCGGCTACTTCTGGATCGATGACGCCTTCCAGGCGCACGCCCACTGCCGTCACCAGGGCGAGTACCCGCCAAGTCTCCGCGTTGGGATGCTGCCCACCTTCGATCAGATTGACGAGTCTGCGTGACACGCCGGCGGCATCGCCTGCCTGCTGTTGGCTCCACCCCCGGGCCAACCTGGCTTGACGAATCAGGACACCGAGATCCACCACGCTCGCTATCCGCATGCCATCACCTCACGTGTAACGGTATCGACTCGCTGAGTGTGTGTAATGGAACCATCAAACACTGCCCTTGGAACGGTACCGTAACACCTGGTCGCCTCACTCCAGACTTCTTCATGGAGAAGAATTCGAGGCCCTGGGCCAGGTTGTTCGCACCGCTAGGCCACCAAGCTCGGCAGACAGCGCTTCCGCGTCTCCACCGCTTGCCAACGCCGACTCTCGGACCAAGGCCAGACCGAGTCCACTTCCCCCGGGCAAAGCTTTGCCACCCCGCCGGAACCTCTCGAAGACGAGACCGCGCTCCGCCTCCGGAACCCCGGGGCCGTCGTCTTCCACAACAACGGACACCTGCTCCGCCGAAGCGCTCAGAGTCACTCGCACGGTGGTGCGGGCGTAGTCCAGGGCATTGCCCAGTAGTTCATCCACGGCGC
>JAULZL010000160.1:0-19857 GCA_032117355.1 Candidatus Nanopelagicales bacterium | reverse complement strand
CGGCAGGTAGCCACGGCGAGGGGTCTGGACGAGGACTGGCCCCGATCCAAGTCCTTCCTTGGCCACCAGCCAGGCCACGTGCGGGATCCGAGCCGATGCCGCCGCGGGATCTCTGCCCTCGTCATTTGCATCCAGGGCGCGGACGATCGGGCCGGACCGCCTCACTTCAGCACGCACCGGGTCCAGCGATCGCGCCCAACCCGACTGGCACCATGACTGCACCTCAGTGCTGCGTGCCGGCGAGCCGACGAGGAGCGCACAGCCACCGAGGTGTGATCGCAGGGCCGCAACATCACGGGCATTCCAGTACGGCGCATGAGGTTCCCACAACGCGTCATCACCGTCGTTCCACACCACGATCAGGCGGCAGTCGAGCACGGGCGCAAAGACGGCCGATCGGGTGCCGATCACCACCCGAGCCTGACCCCGCAGGACTTTCAGGAACTCCCGGTACCGCCGCTCTGGTCCGAGGTCGGCGGTCAGCACCGCAATGGTGGGGTGGATATCAGGCAGGGCCGCCAACGCCTGCCGTACATCCCAGGCATCCGGCACCACCACGATGACCCCGCCCGTCGGGCTCTCCAGGACGACGCGAACGGCCGCGGCAATCTCCTGCGCCCACTGGCCACCGGGCGCACAGGACCAGGCCCCGCGAAGTGTCGCTCCGGCACGCAGCCGATCGATCATCGAGGTACCGAATCGGTAGCGGGCCCACAGATCCGCCTGCGGCGCCTGGGCTTGGCCCAGGTCGACGATGCCCTGCACGGTTGCCTCAGCCCGGGCATGCCGCGGCGGGACCGCCGCCCGCAGAACATCCCAGACCGTCCCGGCATAACGATCGGCCGTCGCCTCGGCGAGCTCAAGGATCTCCGGAAGGAGGACCGCCTCGGCACCTAAGACCCGCTCGAGCGGGCGCAGCGGTCCGTCGATGTCGGTCGTCGCGGATCGAGCGATGATGAAGGCATTGACGAGACGGCCCGAGAATCGCACTCGGGCCCGCACCCCAGGTAGCGCCTCGGACTCCATCCGTGCAGGCACGGCATAGTCGAAAACGCGATCGAGCTGCGGTAGCGGTGACTCGATGCGAACCTGCGCCACCGGGTCCGTCGCCGCGATCGGCGCGGCCGACGACGGGGCCCGCAATCGCGTGCGCCCCGGTGGGATAAGCGGCAGCTGGTCAGCCGACAACGGCGACCACTGACCTAGATCCCCGCGATCGCCCGGAGGTCCTCAGCCCGGTCAACGCTCTCCCAGGTGAAGGTCGGACCAACATGGCTGCGCTTGTTGGCATCTTCGTTGTCGAGCAGGACGTTCGTGCCCTGCGGACGGCCGAAGTGTCCGTAGGCGCTCGTCACCCGGTAGATCGGACGCAGCAGGTCAAGGTCGCGGATGATGGCCGCTGGTCGCAGATCGAACACGCGGAGCACCGCCTCTTGGATCGCCTCATCGCTGATGACCCCGGTGCCGAAGGTCTCGACGAACACCCCGACCGGGTGCGCCTTGCCAATGGCATAGGCGACCTGAACCTCGCAACGCGTAGCAAGGCCGGCCGCAACCACGTTCTTGGCAACCCATCGCATTGCGTAGGCAGCGGAACGGTCGACCTTGGAGGGATCCTTCCCAGAGAAGGCGCCACCACCGTGCCGAGCCATACCGCCATAGGTGTCGACGATGATCTTTCGACCGGTCAAACCCGCATCACCCATCGGCCCGCCGGTAACGAACTTGCCGGTCGGATTGACCAGCAGGCGCAAGTCACGGGCATCTAGGTCGATGGTCGCGAGCACTGGCTCGACGACATGCCGACGAATATCAGGTGCCAGCTCAGTGTCGAGATTGACATGGTTCGCGTGCTGGCTGGACACCACGATGGTGTCGATCCGCACCGGGCGGTCGTCCTTGTCGTATTCGATGGTGACCTGGGTCTTGCCGTCGGCTCGAAGGTAGGGCAGGGTGCCGTCCTTGCGGACCTCCGTGAGCCGTTCGGCCAGCCGATGGGCCAGGGAAATGGGCAGTGGCATCAACTCGACGGTGTCAGTGCATGCGTAGCCGAACATCAGTCCCTGGTCACCCGCACCCTGCCGATCGAGCGGATCCAGGCTCTTGCCTTCGCGCTCCTCGATCGCATCGTCCACACCCTGGGCGATGTCCGGCGACTGCCTGCCAATGGACACGGAGATACCGCACGACTCCCCGTCGAAACCCTTCTCGGACGAGTCGTATCCGATGCCCATGACGGTGTCGCGCACCAGGCGCGTGACGTCCGCGAATCCACTCGTCGTCACCTCGCCGGCAACGTGGACCTGACCGGTTGTCAGCATGGTCTCAACGGCAACCCGCGACCTCGAATCCTGACGCAGCAGGTCATCGAGAATTGCATCGCTGATCTGGTCAGCCATCTTGTCCGGATGACCCTCGGTGACCGACTCGGAGGTGAACAGGCGCTTCGACACGAACGACCCCTCTGCGCAAAAAGTTTGAACACGGCGGCAAAACCGTATGGACGTCAAAGCCTAGCGGCTAGGACCCCGCCAGCCTTCGCACCACGGCATCCCAGAGGGCGTCGGCGATGCCGTCCTTGGAGGTTCTCGGGACGTGGACGGCACCTCCGCCGGTGTCCAGGATGGTGACCTCATTGCTATCGGAGCCAAACACGCTGTCTGCGGCGACATCGTTGACGACGAGCAGGTCACATCCCTTGCGGGCGAGCTTGGCTCGGCCAAGGTGAAGAAGGGCATCCGAATCGACAGCCGTCTCCGCGGCGAAGCCGACGATGAGCGGGGTGCGGCCCGTTCGTACCTGCACCAGGTCCGCCAGGACATCCGTGGTGTGGACGAGGTGCAGGGAGATCGACGTGGAATCAGCGTCCTTCTTGATCTTGGACTCAGCGGGAGCCTCGGGGCGGAAGTCCGCGACCGCTGCCGCCATCACCACGACATCGGCCCCGACCGACTGAGCCCGCATTGCAGCCAGCATGTCCGCTGCCGATTCAACGGGAACCACCGTCACTCCAGCGGGCACCGGCACATCCATGTTCGCGGCCACCAGGGTCACGACGGCACCCCGGCCGATCGCCGTCCGGGCTAGTGCGACCCCTTGGCGGCCGCTGGAACGATTGCCGATGAATCGGACCGGATCCAGGGCCTCACGCGTTCCCCCGGCGCTGATCACCACGCGAAGCCCGGCCAGGTCTGCCGATGGCCGGCGTCGTAGGGCGTCCGTGGCCGCCGCAACGATGGCCGCCGGATCCGGAAGTCGGCCCGGACCCGTGTCGGCTCCGGTGAGCCGGCCACTCGCCGGCTCGAGCACGATCAGCCCGCGGGCTCTCAGAAGCTCGACATTGGCAATGGTGGCTGCGTGCTGCCACATCTCGGTGTGCATCGCCGGGGCGAGCAGGACCGGGCACCGGGCGGTCAACAGGATGTTCGTGAGCAGGTCCCCGGCGACCCCCCGGGTGCTCCGTGCGAGCAGGTCCGCCGTCGCTGGAACCACGAGAACGAGATCAGCCTGCTGGCCGAGCCGGACATGTGGGACCTCGTGGGCATTAGTCCACACGCTTGTTGCCACCGGCCGACCGGACAGGGCTGCCCAGGTTGGCTCGCCCACGAAACGAAGGGCCGCCTCCGTCGGCACGACCGTCACGTCGTGACCCGACTCCATCAGTCCGCGAAGTACTTCGATGGCCTTGTAGGCAGCAATTCCACCCGCGACCCCCAGCACGACATGAGGCCGGTACCCCCCAGGGGAAGTACCGGCCCATGCAGGATTGGCGGTCAGACGGTCTCCTCGACCGCCTCGGAGGTGAGAAGCCCGGCATCGATCTCGCGCAGGGCGATAGAGAGCGGCTTCTCTTGCACATGGGTCTCGACGAGCGGCCCGACGTACTCCAGCAGGCCTTCGCCCAGTTGCGAGTAGTAGGCGTTGATCTGGCGAGCGCGCTTGGCGGCGTAGCTCACCAGCGAGTACTTCGAGTCCGTCTTGTCGAGTAGGGCATCGATGGACGGATAGGTAATGCCCTCAGGCCTCGTGGAACTCATGGAGGCACCCTACCAACTGCAGGGCCGACTCCCGCACGTCCGCATTTACGATAACCGAGTCAAACTCCCCCTGGGCAGACATCTCGGTGCGGGCCGCGTCAAGCCTCTTGGCCATCGCCTCCTCGGACTCTGTTCCTCGTCGCCTCAGCCGATTCAGCAGTTCTTCCCAGGACGGTGGGGCAAGGAACACCAGGTGTGCGTCGGGCTGAGCAGCCCGGACCTGACGGGCACCATTCACTTCAATTTCGAGTAGCACCGGTACGCCACTGGCCCGGGCCTTCTCCACCGGCTCCCGCGGGGTTCCGTAGCGATTGCCCGCGAATGACGCGTGCTCGAGCAGCAAGCCATCACGGAGCATCTGGACGTACTGGTCATCGTCCACGAAGAAGTAGTCGACCCCATCGACCTCACCCGGCCGCGGCCTGCGGGTGGTCACCGAGACCGATAGCCAGGCATCAGGGGCAAGTCGAAGGGCCTCAGCCACCACCGTGCTCTTGCCGACGCCGGATGGGCCCGAGACCACGACCAGGGGTGCGCGCTTCACGGCTATGACCATCGAGGGTCCTGTGCCCGGTACATCAAGCCCTCGCTCCTTGTAGCGTCTCCGCGATTCGCTGCACTGCTGCTCTGATGTCCGCCGCAGCCGTAATGGGGCGGCCGATCACCAGCAGGTCCGCTCCGTCAGCCAGAGCCTGCTCAGGAGTGGCCGTGCGCCGCTGGTCATCGAGGGAGCCTCCATGGGGACGTACACCGGGCGTTATCAGCACGATGTCCGGCGGCACCACGGCTCGGATGGCCGCGACCTCCCATGGTGAGCAGACGATTGCCCGGGCCCCTGACTGGACTGCAAGATCAGCCAACCGAACCGCGGCGTCGAGGGTGGGGCCGGCTATCCCGACCCGTGCGAGTGCGGCATCGTCAAGTGAGGTCAAGATCGTCACGGCCGTGATGCGCGTCGCCGGGAGCGCCGCGGCGGCAGCTTCCACCATTGCCGGGCCGCCCGCCGCATGGACGGTCAGGTACATCGGCTCGAGATCCGCTACCGCACGGGATGCGCCCGCGACGGTCGCCGGGATGTCGTGCAGTTTCAGGTCAAGAAAGATGTCTACCCCATCGGCGACAACCTCTTCGGCTGCCGAACGAGCCGCCCGCACAGCCCGCCCACCATCGCGGCAAAACGCCTCGAGGCCGATCTTGACCGTCGAGACGGTTTCGGCCACAGCTCGAGTCCAATCTCGGAGCTGAACCAGGCTTTCCGCGTCCATGGCAACGGCGATAGGGGCACGGCCGCGCGTCCATTCGGCCGACATGTCAGTCGCCGCTGGGCTCGTCGGGGTGAAGCTCGAGGACAGTTGCATTGTCCGACTGCCGGTGGGCATAGGAAATTGCCTCGCGCACCGACTTGAATCCCCGGTCGTTCAGGGCGTGGGCGAGTTCGTTCTGGATCCTCAGCGGAGCGGACGGATCGTGGAAGATCATCGTCCCGACCGACACGGCGTTTGCACCCGCGAGGATGAACTGAAGAGCATCGAGGCCGTTGCGAATCCCTCCCATGCCCAGGATCGGGATGTCCGGCAACGCCTTGCGAATCTGCCAGACGCATCGCACGGCTATTGGCCTGATCGCCGGGCCGGAAAGCCCGCCCGTCACACCGGCAAGGAGTGGGCGCATGGTGTCGACGTCGATGACCATGCCCAGGGTGGTGTTCATCACCGACAGGCCACTTGCCCCAGCCCGGACCACTGCTTGGGCGATCTCGGTGATGTCGGTGACATCGGGAGACAACTTAGCCACGATCGGCGTGCGGGGATCGCTGTGCCGGCGGACCGCCTGAATGACCTGTGAGGCCGCATCAGGATTGCATGCGAAGACTTGATCTCGGTCCTCGACATTGGGGCACGAGATGTTGACCTCGATAGCGGAAACACCCGAGGCATTCCGAAGCTTCTGGGATATCCGCGAGAACTCATCAACGGAGCCTCCCGCGATGGAGACCACCGTGGTCACGCCCCGCTGGTCCAGCCAGGCGAGATCCCGCTCGATGAAGGACTCAACCCCCGGGCCCTGGAGACCAATGGAATTCAGCATCCCACTCGGGGTCTCCGCCATGCGCGGGGTGGGCCGACCTGCCCGTGGATGGAGCATCACGCTCTTCGTGACCACCCCCCCGATCATCGTGATGTCGAAGAATTGGTCGAGTTCGCGGCCCGAGGACGCGCATCCGGAAGCCGTCAGCACGGGCTTCACCAGATGGAGATTCCCGAGGGAGGTCGTCATGTCGATATCCGGTGGCTCAACCGCAATTGCCCGCGGGCCCCGCCCGACGATCGCCCGGCTCATGCGGAACCCCCTGCACTGGCGCCCAGGGTGTCCTCCGGAATGGTGCCGATATCGGCCCAGCGCACCCGATCACCGCGGAATACCGGGCCATCGATACAGGATCTGACCATGCGCGTGACTCCGTCATCCCCCACGACCGGGAGGACACACGTCATGCACACGCCGATACCGCATGCCATCGACTCTTCGACTGAGCACTGGCTATAGGCGCGGTGCTCAGTGGCGATCTTCGCGACCGATGCCAGCATCCCCATCGGACCACAGGCGTAGACCACCGCCGCATCGAACTTCTCGATCGACTCACCGAGGATGTCGGTGACACGGCCACGCAGGCCCTGAGAACCATCCTCCGTGGTGATGGTCAAGGTGGAGCAGACCCGCTTGATCTCCAGCACCCCGAACAGCTTGTCCTCGGACGACGCACCAAGGATCACATCGGCTCGGCAGCCGCGCTCACGCAGCTGATCAGCAAGGAGAAAAAGCGGCGCAGAGCCGTAGCCGCCACCGACGAGTACGCACGAGACCCGCTCCTTGGGCAGGACGAACGGCCGACCCAAGGGCCCAACGATGTCGATGGGGTCATGCCTGCGTCGCTCGCTGAGCCACCTCGTACCGGCTCCATGAACGCCGACCACGATGTCCAGCGAGCCGCCGTAGACACCTCGCTCCTGGACGTTGTGAATGGCGAAGGCACGGCGCAGCACCATGCTCGACTCCTCGCCTCCGATGCCGATGGTGACGAAGTGCCCGGGCCTCGTCCGCTCCGGGAGTCCCGGCGCCGTTACGGACAGCACCGAGTAGGCCCCAACCCGGCGGACGTCGAGGATCTCCCCCTTCACCTGCAGTGGCACGAGTCGATCACACTTCCTTCATCGCGGAGCGGCAGTCCTTCATCGAAGTCGACCAGGGCTGACATGGTTCAGAGTGACATGGTTCAGGATGACCCGACGGTACCGTGCCCGCCTCCACGCAGGGCTGCGAGATCCCTCGCGTGTTCCTGAAGGGAGCGAACTCCCGCATCGGCGCGCTGGAGGGACTCAATTCCCTGGACGGCCGCCGCGAGACCCTGGACCGTGGTGATGCTGGGTATGCCCATGTTCACGGCCGCCGTCCTGATCTCGTAGCCATCGAGCCGCGGGCCAACCCCGTAGGGGGTGTTGACGATGAGGGAGACCTCGCCCGCCATGATCGCCTGGACCGTCGTGGGCTCGCCATTGGGCCCTGGTCCTTCGTGGTGCTTGCGCAGCACGCGGGCCGCAACTCCATTGCGGCCAAGAATGTCGGCCGTTCCTGCCGTGGCGAGGATCTCGAAGCCGAGGTCCGCCAGTCGCTTGAGCGGGAAGATGGCGGCGCGCTTGTCCCGGTTCGCCAGTGAGACGAAGGCAGTTCCCGAGGTGGGCAGCCCGCCGGTGTATGCGGCCTCCTGGGACTTCGCGTAGGCGATCCCGAAGTTATCGTCGATCCCCATGACCTCCCCCGTCGACCTCATCTCGGGACCGAGAACGGTGTCCACGCCGAGGAATCGTCCAAAGGGAAGCACCGCCTCCTTGACGGAGACCGCGCAGCCCGCAGGCATCGTCCCGCCGTCACCGGACTCGGGCAGTAGTCCCTCACGGCGCAGCGAGGCAATGCTCTGACCCACCATCACCCGCGCCGCGGCCTTGGCAACCGGCACGGTCGTTGCCTTGGAGACGAAGGGCACGGTTCGAGATGCGCGCGGGTTCGCCTCCAACACGTACAGCACATCACCGGCCATCGCGTACTGGACGTTCAGCAGACCCCGGACGCCAACCCCGTGCGCAATTGCGAGCGTCGAATC
Organism: Candidatus Nanopelagicales bacterium; assembly: GCA_032117355.1. GTDB lineage: Bacteria > Actinomycetota > Actinomycetes > S36-B12 > S36-B12 > REEB460. The sequence goes on along the minus strand of JAULZL010000160.1, from coordinate 11,661 downwards.
CCGGATGCGCCCGATGTCCGCTGCCCCCAGGGTCACCGGCGGCAGCGCGCAGGCAGAGTCGCCGGAGTGGATTCCGGCCTCTTCGATGTGCTCCATGACCCCGGCAAGGAAGAGTTCCGTGCCGTCGTAGAGCGCGTCAACATCGATCTCAATGGCATCGTCGAGGAAGCGATCGATGAGCACCGGATGCTCGGGGTTGATCTCGGTCGCTCGGCCGAGGTAGTCGGCGAGCATCCCGTCGTCGTAGACGATCTCCATGCCACGTCCCCCGAGGACATAGCTCGGGCGAACGAGCACCGGATACCCGACCTCGGCAGCGATCGCCTGCGCCTGCGGAAAGGAGCTCGCCGTGCCATGGCGAGGGGCGGGAAGGCCCGCCTGGGCAAGAACTTGGCCGAATGCCCCCCGGTCCTCCGCGAGATGGATGGACTCCGGCGTCGTCCCGATAATGGGCACTCCGGCGTCCTTGAGCGACTGGGCCAGCCCTAGCGGGGTTTGGCCGCCGAGTTGCACGATCACCCCGAGCAGGGTCCCGGCCGCGGACTCCACGTGGACGACCTCAAGGACGTCCTCCAGGGTGAGTGGCTCGAAGTACAGCCGGTCGGAGGTGTCATAGTCGGTCGACACGGTCTCGGGATTGCAGTTGATCATGATCGTCTCGTAGCCAGCATCGCGAAGGGTCAGCGCGGCATGGACGCACGAGTAATCGAACTCAATGCCCTGGCCGATGCGGTTGGGACCCGATCCCAGGATGATCACCTTTGTCATGTCCGAGGCGATGGCCTCGTTCTCCTCGTCATAGGAGGAGTAGTGGTAGGGGGTGAGCGCGGCAAACTCGGCAGCGCAGGTGTCGACAGTCTTGTAGACCGGACGAACCCCGAGACCGTGGCGAGCTGCTCGGACGCCTGACTCGCTCATGCCACGTAGCCGCGCGACCTGCAGGTCGGAGAAGCCATGTCTCTTGGCCCGGCGCAGGACATCCTCGTCGAGGGATGCTGCAGCACGCACCTCATCGGCCACCTCGTTGATCAGGTTGATCTGGTCGAGGAACCAGGGGTCGATCCCGGTGGCCTGGAAGACCTCAGCCATGGATGCACCAGCCCACAGGGCACGCTGGACGAGCGAGAGCCGTCCGTCATGTGGCTTGGACATCAGGCGCAGGGCCTCGGCGCAGTCGACATCCGCACGATCTGCGGGCCAGCCGAAAACCGCGTCTGCCTTCTCCAGGGAGCGCAGGGCCTTCTGCAGGGCCTCGGTGAAGTTGCGGCCAATCGCCATCGCCTCACCGACGCTCTTCATCGTCGTGGTGAGCACCGGGTCAGCCTGCGGGAACTTCTCGAAGGCGAATCGCGGCACCTTCACCACGACGTAGTCCAGGCTCGGCTCGAAGGATGCCGGGGTCTGACGGGTGATGTCGTTGGGGATCTCGTCCAGCGTGTAGCCCACGGCCAACTTGGCAGCGATCTTGGCGATCGGGAATCCGGTGGCCTTGGAGGCCAGGGCCGATGAGCGCGAGACCCGGGGATTCATCTCGATCACGATCAGCCGACCATCAGCCGGGTTGACGGCGAATTGGATATTGCAGCCTCCGGTATCGACGCCGACGGCTCGGATGATCTCGATGCCGACATCGCGCATCCGTTGGTACTCGCGGTCGGTGAGGGTCATGGACGGGGCAACCGTGATCGAGTCCCCGGTGTGGACACCCATCGGGTCGAGGTTTTCGATTGAACAGACAACGACGACGTTGTCACGGCGATCACGCATCAGCTCGAGTTCGTACTCCTTCCAGCCGATGATCGACTCCTCGAGGAGCACCTCCGTTGTCGGACTCGCGCGCAGCCCATCGCCCGCCATCCGGCGCAAATCAGCCTCGTCGTAGGCGATTCCCGAACCGGCACCACCCATGGTGAAGGAGGGCCGCACGACGACCGGGTAGCCGAGGTCATCGACGGCCTCAATGCACTCCGCGATGGTGTGGCAGATGGCTGAGCGTGCACTCTCAGCACCAACCTGGGCAACGATCGTCCGGAAGATCTCCCGGTTCTCGCCACGCTCAATTGCCTCGACATCGGCGCCGATCAACTCCACGCCATGCCTGGCAAGTGCGCCGCTCTGGTGCAGGGCGATGGCCGTGTTGAGAGCCGTCTGGCCGCCGAGGGTGGCCAGGATCGCGTCCGGCTTCTCCTTTTCAATAATGCGCTCGACAAAGGCCGGTGTAATCGGCTCGATGTAGGTGGCATCGGAGAACTCCGGGTCGGTCATGATCGTGGCCGGATTGGAGTTGACCAGGATTACCCGCAAGCCCTCCTCCCGCAGAACCCGGCAGGCCTGGGTGCCCGAGTAGTCGAATTCGCAGGCCTGGCCGATGACGATCGGACCCGACCCGATCACCATGACCGAGCGAAGATCCTCCCGACGCGGCACTACCGATCACCTCCATGGCTGGCCCCGACCATCAATGACACGAATTCGTCGAACAGGTACGCCGCATCGTGCGGCCCGGCAGCCGCCTCCGGGTGGTATTGCACGCTAAACGCTGGCGTATCGAGACAGCGCAGTCCCTCAACCACGCCATCGTTCAGGCAGACGTGACTCACCTCGGCCCTGCCGAACGGGGTAGCGAAGGGCTGGTCGCGTGGTGCATCCACGGCAAAGCCGTGATTGTGTGCAGTGATCTCGACCTTACGGGTGCGCAAATCCTGGACGGGCTGGTTGATCCCACGATGGCCGTACCGGAGCTTGTAGGTCGAGAGCCCGAGGGCGCGGCCAAGCATCTGGTGGCCGAAGCAGATGCCGAAGGTCGGGACGCGAGCGGCCAACACCCCGGTCATCGCGTCCACCGCAGCCGAGGCCGCTGCGGGATCACCCGGACCGTTCGCGAAGAACACTCCATCGGGCTGCAGGGCCAGGATTTCCTGTGCGGTGATCGAGCCGGGTACGACGCGCACCTCGATTCCGCGCTCGGCCATGCGATGCGGGGTCATCGCCTTGATTCCAAGGTCGACAGCAACGACCGTGAACAGTCGCTCACCGGTGGCCGGGACCACGTACGGCTCAGCGGTCGTGACCTCGGAGGTGAGGTCAGCACCCATCATGGCCGGACTCAGCCGCACCTGTTCGCACAGCTCCTCCACGCGCCGCATGGCGTGTGCGCCGGTGAAGATGCCCATCCGCATCGCACCGTGATCGCGCAGGTGGCGGGTGAGGGCTCGCGTATCCACTCCGCTGATTCCAACAATGCCCTCAGCCACCAGCCGATCGTCCAGGGATTGCGTCGACCGCCAATTCGACGCGACCCTGGACGGATCTCGCACGACGTAGCCGGCCACCCAGATCCGGCTCGACTCCGGGTCCTCGTCATTCACGCCGGTATTGCCCACATGGGGCGAGGTCATGATGACGATTTGGCGGTCGTACGAGGGATCCGTGAGTGTCTCCTGATAGCCCGTCATGCCCGTCGAGAAAACCGCTTCACCGAAGGTCACGCCTGAGGCGCCATAGCGTTCGCCTCGCATGATGCGGCCGTCCTCAAGAATGAGCACAGCGGACTCCCGGGACGCGGTCATGCCAGCACCCCCTCAAGAACCGTTGGTTCCCCGGAGTACAGGACATGGACCACTTGGCCCGGCATCGACATCCCCGCGTACGGGGTGTTCTGACTCCTCGAGGCGAGGCCGCTCGGGTCCACCACCCATTGAGCCGCAGGATCGACCACACACAGGTTCGCGACAGCGCCAACGGAGATCTCACAGCCCTGGTTCGCCAGGGCTGCGATGCGCGCTGGCCGCACTGACATCCGGTCGGCAAGTCCCCGCCAATCCAGGAGACCGGACTCAACCATCGTCTGCACAGCGATGCTGAATGCCGTCTGCAGACCGAGCATGCCGAAGGCTGCTGCCGCCCATTCGCAGTCCTTGTCCTCTCGCGGGTGGGGCGCATGATCGGTCGCGATGGCGTCGATGGTCCCGTCAGCCAGGCCTGCTCGCAATGCTTCGACATCCTCACTCGTTCTCAGGGGTGGGTTCACCTTGTAAATCGGGTCGTATCCGCGCACGAGTTCCTCCGTCAGCAGCAGGTGGTGGGGGGTGACCTCAGCCGTTATACGTACTCCACGGGACTTCGCCCAGCGAATAACCTCCACCGAGCCGGCGGTTGACACATGGCAGATGTGCAACCGCGAGTCGACGTGCTCGGCGAGCAGCGCGTCGCGGGCAATGATCGCCTCCTCAGCGACGGCTGGCCAACCGACCAACCCCAAGGTTCCGGACAGTGGGCCCTCATTCATCTGGGCACCGACGGTCAGCCGAGGCTCTTGGGCGTGCTGGGCTATGACCCCATCGAAGGCCTTCACGTACTCCAGGGCGCGTCGCATCATCACCGCATCGTGGACGCACCGACCATCGTCACTGAAGATTCGAACAGCTGCTGGGGATGTCGCCATGGCACCGAGCTCGGCTAGCCGCTCCCCCTCAAGACCCACCGTGACGGCGCCAACCGGGCGCACGTCCACGAGGCCCGCGCGGCGGCCGAGATGCCACACCTGCTCGACCACGCCTGCGGTGTCGGCGACCGGCTCGGTATTGGCCATTGCATGCACGGCCGTGAAGCCGCCGAGGGCGGCCGCCCGGGATCCGGTGGCAACCGTCTCCGCGTCTTCCTTGCCCGGCTCTCGAAGATGCGTGTGCAGGTCCACGAATCCCGGAAGGACGATGAGCCCTTCCGCATCAATGACGTGACCCTGCCCGCTGCCGGGTGAGGAAATCTCGCAGATCACCCCTTCGGAGACAACGATGTCGACAGGATCCCCGCCATAGGGGCGAACGCCCCTCAGCACTCGCGCCGTCATGATTCCGTTGCCTTCCTGTCACCGTGGTCGCCAGCCGTCATGCCGCCGAGAAGCAGGTAGAGCACGGCCATCCGGATGCTGACCCCGTTGGCGACCTGCTCCACGATCACGGCACGAGGGTCATCCGCAACCTCCGCGGAGATCTCCATGCCTCGATTCATCGGGCCGGGATGCATGACGATCGCATCGGCCGGAAGCCGCGACATTCGTTGCGCGTCCAAGCCGTATCTCTGACGATACTCATGTGCGGATGGGAAGTACGCGTCCTGCATGCGCTCGGCCTGGACCCGGAGCATCATCAGCGCGTCCACGTCGCCGAGGATCTCGTCGATGTGGAAGGTGGTCTTGCACGGCCAGGTATCCACGCCCACGGGGAAGAGGGTTGGCGGTGCAACGAGAGTCACTTCTGCGCCGAGGGTGCGCAACAGCACGACGTTGGAGCGCGCGACCCGGCTGTGCAGGATGTCTCCGACCAGGGCAACCCGGATGCCAGACAGGTCGCCGACACCGCCGCGAAAGTGCCGTCGCATCGTGAATGCGTCCAGCAGTGCCTGGGTTGGGTGCTCATGGGTGCCATCGCCGGCATTGATGACCGATCCGCTGATCCAACCGGCATGGGCGAGTCGATACGGCGCACCCGATGCCCCGTGACGGATCACGACTGCATCCGCTCCCATGGCCTCCAGGGTCAAGGCGGTGTCCTTGAGACTCTCCCCCTTGGAGACGGAGGAGCCCTTCGCCGCGAAGTTGATGACGTCAGCCGACAGCCTCTTGGCCGCCAACTCGAATGAGATGCGGGTTCGCGTGGAGTCCTCGAAGAAGAGGTTGACGACGGTGCGACCACGCAAGGTGGGCAGTTTCTTCACCGATCGTCCGGCAACGGTCGCCAGTTGCCCCGCGGTGTCGAGGATGGCGATTGCCTCCTCACGGGTGAGGTCCTCGCTCGACAGCAGGTGCTTCATCCGACTACCGATTCCGACGTACCACCGATGATGGCCACCTGGTCGACGCCGTCGACTTCAGCAAACTGCACCTGGACCTGCTCAGCCAGCGAGGTCGGCAGGTTCTTGCCCACGTAGTCCGGCCTGATCGGAAGTTGCCGGTGCCCCCTGTCGACCAGGACGGCGAGTTGAACGGCGGCTGGTCGGCCAAGGTCGCTCAGGGCATCAAGGGCCGCTCGGACCGTCCGGCCGGAGAACAGCACGTCATCGACCAGGATTACCGTCCGCTCGTCGATGCCGTCGCGGGGAATCGATGTCTGCTCCAGGGCACGAGCCGGGCGCAGCCGCAGGTCATCGCGATACAGGGTTATGTCCAGGCAGCCAACCGGGATGTCGATTCCCTCGATGGCAGAGACTGCCTCGGCCACTCGGCGGGCGAGCGGAACACCCCTGGTCGGTATGCCCAGGAGCAACAGGTCGAGTGAGCCACGTGCCTGCTCCACGATCTCGTGGGCGATGCGACGAATGGCTCGTCCCATCTCGCCGTCATCGAGGACGACATGTGAGCGCGGATCCATGGAGACCCCCTTCCCCGCCTCACTGGACGGGCTTAAAGGTTGCCGAATGTGTGAAACCTACAGTGCGTTCTGGCATGCGTTGGTGACCTGCGTTCCCGAATAGCCGATGGGTCAGACCCCTGAGCCCCGAGCGGCACCGCCGATTCGGTGAACCCGCATTCCGTTGGTCGTCCCCGGGATGCCCGGTGGCACTCCCGCGACGATGACCACCCGTTCGCCAACGGAGGCTCGACCGATGTCAAGAAGCGCCTTGTCCACCTGTTCAACCATGTCGTCGGTGTGCTGCACATGCGGAACCAGGAAGGTCTCCACTCCCCAGACGAGCGACAACTGGCTGCGCACGCGGCCATTGGGAGTGAAGGCGAGGATCTTGGTGGGGCTGCGCCAACGCGAAATGAGACGAGCCGAAGCCCCCGTTTCCGTGAAGGCGATCAGGTGGCCAGCTTCGATCTCCCCCGCAACACTGACGGCAGCGTGGGTGAGCGCGCGGGCTGTCGATCCCTGCCGATCATCGCGCAATCGAGGCAACTGGCCCAGGGCCATCTCCTCGACATGCTCGATGATCCTGCTCATCGTCTTGATCACCAATGCAGGGTGCTCGCCCACGCTGGTCTCACCGGAAAGCATCAGGGCGTCTGCGCCGTCGAGCACTGCATTGGCAACGTCACTCGCCTCCGCTCGCGTCGGTCGATTCGCGGTGATCATGCTGTCGAGCATCTGAGTGGCGACGATGACCGGCTTGGCCGCTTCGCGGCACTTTTGGATGGCCAATTTCTGTACCAGTGGCACGTTTTCCAGCGGTAATTCGACGCCAAGATCCCCGCGCGCGACCATGATCCCGTCGAACGCGGCAACGATCTCGTCGAGGCTCTCCACCGCCTGAGGCTTCTCGACCTTGGCAAGGACCGGAAGACGAACTCCCTCCTCGGCCATGATCGCGTGCACGTCGTCGATATCCGCAGCTCTGCGCACAAAGGAAAGCGCGATCATGTCGGCGCCGATGCGAAGCGCCCACCGGAGGTCATCTCGGTCCTTCTCCGACATCGCGGGAACGCTCATTGCGGCCCCGGGCAGGTTGAAGCCCTTGTTGTCCGAGACCCGGCCGCCCTCGATCACCCGAGTGACCACTCGCGGGCCATCGACCTCGATGACCTCAAGGGCAATCCGGCCATCGTCAACCAGAACCGCGTCACCTACCCGCACATCGCCCGGCAGGCCCTTGTAGGTGGTCGAGACCATGCTCGCGTCACCCGGCACGTCGTCCGTCGTGACGATGAAGGTGTCCCCCGCCCGAAGCAGGGCCGGACCGGAGGCGAATCGGCCAAGCCGGATCTTGGGACCCTGCAGGTCGACCAGGACGCCCACCCCACGGCCCGTCTCGTCCGAGGCAGCCCGGACATTGCGGTACACCTCTTCATGCTGGGCATAGTCGCCGTGGGAGAGGTTCAGCCGAGCCACGTCCATGCCAGATCGCACGAGTTCGAGAACGGCTTCTGGGGAGCTCGATACGGGGCCAAGGGTCGCGACGATCTTTGCGCGGCGCATGACGGGAGCCTATCTCAGCGTGACTTCACGACTGTAAGCGCTGACATGCACGCGCCTACGCTGTCAACGGTCGGGCTGTCGAAGGGATCGGCGACGGAAGGTTCGTCGAGCCAATGAGGTACTCGTCGACTGCTGAAGCGGCGGCCCGGCCTTCCGCGATAGCCCATACGATCAGCGACTGGCCACGGCCGGCGTCCCCCGCGACGAAGACGCCGTCGATCTCGGTGCGGTAGCGAGCGTCCCGAGCGATCACCCCGCGACCGTCAAGGGGCAGGCCCAACTGATCGAGGAATCCACCGGCCTCCGGCCCGGTGAAGCCCAGGGCGAGCATGACCACATCCGCCGGCAGGTCGCGCTCACTGCCCGGGACCGGGACGAATCTGCCGTCGCGCTGCTCAACCGTCACGATGCGCAGGGCTCGAACATGACCGGTTCCGTCGTCCAGGAATTCCTCGGTCGATACGGCGAAGACCCGCTCGCCCCCCTCCTCATGCGCGCTCGAGGTCCGCATGACCATCGGATAGGTGGGCCATGGCTGAGCATCGATGCGATGCGCGGGTGGCGAGGGAAGGATCTCCAATTGGGTGACCGACGCGGCTCCCTGACGATGGGCCGTGCCGAGGCAATCGGCTCCCGTGTCACCCCCGCCGAGGATGACAACATGCTTGCCTGTGACGTCCAGGGGTGAGGAATCCAGGTCACCCTCCTGGACTCGGTTCGCCAGGGGAAGGACTTCCATCGCCTGGTGGATTCCGCGCAGGTGCCGGCCCGGGACATCCAGATCCCGCCAGGTGGTCGCCCCCACGGCAACGACGAGTGCGTCGTACCGGCGCCGCAGGTCATCGCCGGTGATGTCGATGCCGATCTCGACTCCCGGCCGGAACTTCACCCCCTCGGACTCCATCTGGGCCAGGCGGCGGTCAAGGTGCCGCTTCTCCATCTTGAACTCGGGTATGCCGTACCGAAGCAGTCCGCCGATCCGATCGGCGCGCTCGTACACAGCCACGGTGTGTCCAGCCCGGGCAAGCTGCTGGGCCGCCGCCAACCCGGCTGGGCCGGAGCCGATCACAGCAACCGTCTTGCCGGACAACCGCTCCGGCCGTTGCGGCGCAACCCAGCCCTCATCCCACGCCCGGTCGATGATCGACACCTCGACCTGCTTGATGGCAACCGGATCCGCGTTGATGCCGAGCACGCAGGCGGCCTCGCACGGTGCCGGGCACAGTCGGCCGGTGAACTCCGGGAAGTTGTTCGTGGCATGGAGGCGCTCGCTGGCAACCTCCCAGTCATGCCGAAAGACCAGGTCGTTCCACTCCGGGATCAGGTTTCCCAGTGGGCAACCGTTGTGGCAGAAGGGGATGCCGCAATCCATGCAACGGCTTGCCTGCCGCTCAACGCGATCGGCTCCGAACTCCTGATAGACCTCGTGCCAGTCGTGCAGTCGAATATCGACGGGTCGCCGCACCGGCAGCTCCCGATCAGCGGACAGGAACCCCCTTGGATCAGCCACGGCCGCCTCCCATCACTAGTGCGAGCGGATCAAGACCCTCGCTGACAGCCTGCTGGGTCAACTCCAGCACGCGCTTGTAATCCCTGGGCATCACCTTGGTGAACCTGGCCCGGTGCTCAGGCCAGGAATTCGCCAACTCCCATGCCACCTCGGAATCGGTTTCCTGGGCGTGGCGCCGGACGAGGTCGAGGACCTCAGACTCGTCCTGATCACCGAGGGGATCAAGATCGACCATCTCCGGGTTCACCTGGATGGGATCAAGGTCCAGTACGTAGGCGATACCGCCGGACATGCCCGCTCCCAGGTTGCGACCAGTTGATCCGAGGATCACCACCCGACCACCCGTCATGTACTCGCAGGCATGGTCACCGACGCCTTCGACGACGGCCACTGCCCCGGAGTTGCGCACGCAGAACCTCTCTCCGGCACGACCGCGGAGGTAGACCTCACCCCTGGTCGCCCCGTAGGCGATGACGTTGCCCGCGATGATGTTTTCCTGGGCAGGGAAGGTGGCATCACGAGCCGGACGCACCACGATGCGCCCGCCCGAGAGGCCCTTGGCGACGTAGTCATTCGCATCACCCTCCAGACGAAGGGTGATGCCGGGTGGCAGGAAGGCTCCGAAGGACTGGCCGGCTGAGCCGATGAAGGTCAGGTCGATCGTCCCGTCCGCAAGCCCGGCGCCACCATGACGGCGTGTCACCTCCGAGCCCAACATCGTCCCGACGGTGCGGTTGACATTCCTGATGGCCAATTGGCCCCGAACCGGCTCGGCCGACTCGATCGAAGGACGGCAAAGGTCGATCAATTGCGTGTCCAGGGCCCGGTTGAGTCCGTGATCCTGACCAACCATGTTGCGACGCGGCGCGCTGGCGACAGCCGCCGGTACATGGACGATGGGCGCCAGGTCGAGTCCCTGTGCCTTCCAGTGATCGATGGCCTGCGAAGCATCGATGACCTCAACCTGCCCGATCGCCTCCTCGAGGGATCGAAAACCAAGGGCGGCCAGGCTTTCCCGGACCTCCTGCGCGATGAACTCGAAGAAGTTCTCCACGAACTCCGGCTGGCCGGTAAACCGCTCCCGAAGCACCGGATTCTGCGTGGCAACCCCCACCGGGCAGGTGTCCAGGTGGCAGACCCGCATCATCACGCAGCCCATCACCACCAGGGGAGCGGTCGCAAAGCCGAACTCCTCGGCGCCCAGGAGTGCTGCGATCACGACGTCCCGACCGGTCTTCAACTGGCCGTCCGTCTGAACGACAACGCGGTCCCGCAGGCCGTTCAGCAGCAGAGTCTGCTGTGTCTCGGCAAGGCCCAACTCCCAGGGAGTGCCAGCGTGCTTGAGCGAGGTCAGTGGCGAGGCGCCCGTTCCACCATCGTGTCCAGAGATCAGGATGACATCCGCATGGGCCTTGGCCACCCCGGCCGCCACCGTGCCGACTCCCACCTCGGAGACCAACTTCACGTGCACCCGCGCCCGCGGATTTGCGTTCTTCAGATCATGGATGAGTTGCGCGAGATCCTCGATTGAGTAGATGTCATGGTGCGGTGGCGGTGAGATAAGCCCCACGCCCGGCGTCGAGTACCTCGTCTTGGCGATCCACGGGTAGACCTTGTGGCCAGGGAGTTGACCGCCCTCGCCTGGCTTGGCCCCCTGGGCCATCTTTATCTGGATGTCGTCCGCATTGACGAGGTACTCACTGGTGACACCGAATCGTCCCGACGCAACCTGCTTGATCGCTGAACGACGAGAGTCCCCGTTTGGCAGCACTTCATAGCGCTCCGGATCCTCTCCACCCTCGCCGGTATTCGACTTGGCGCCGAGCCGGTTCATCGCGATCGCCAGGGTCTCGTGAGCCTCTGCTGAGATGGAGCCGTAGGACATAGCGCCCGTGGAGAACCTCTTCACGATGGACGCGACCGGCTCGACCTCGTCAAGAGGCACCGGTGGCCGGACACCCTCGCGCAGGGCGAACATGCCGCGAAGGGTCATCAGCCGCTCGGCCTGATCGTTAACCCGACCCGTGTACTCGCGGAAGATGTCGAACCGCTTCGTGCGCGTGGCATGCTGCAACCGGAACACGGTCTCCGGGTCGAAGAGGTGCGGCTCGCCCTCACGTCGCCACTGGTACTCACCTCCGACATTGAGGGTTCGATGGGCAGCCGCGATCCCACTGGGCGGGTAGGCGACGTGGTGCCGGGCCGCGACCTCCGCGGCGATGACATCCAGGCCGACTC
>JAULZL010000159.1:0-3382 GCA_032117355.1 Candidatus Nanopelagicales bacterium | reverse complement strand
CGGCGAAGGCTGCCGGCGCCATCCCGATGGCAAGTCCAACGAGAGTCGTTGCAGCAGTGCCCACGACCATCATTCGTCGGAGACCTGAAGTAGCTGCAGGAGTGGCGCCCACTCGCGGCCGACTTCGTGGAAAAGTAATCATGGGTCTCCTGGAACGCTGGCTGAACGCATAGACACGGACTCTGAGGGAGCGTAGTCAACCAGTCATCTACGGGGAGTGCGGTGCGTTTGTGGCCGCGCCCATCGGGAATTACGCAGACCCCCTGCTCGCCAGTTCGGGCCGGGCGCCACCAAGCCCTTGTGCGGCGCAGAGGGCACTACCCTGCCCTTCCAGTGCAGTATGTGCCGATTGGACAGGAGGCAGAAATGCAGCCCAACTCGTCTGACAAGCCGATGGGGCGCGCATGATCAATTGCCAGTTCATCTTCAAGCCCGGCGTCTATGACGATGACTTCCACCGGCTGGATGCCGAGATCGATGCCTTTGCCAAGTCCCTACCTGGCTTCCGGGCGGTCGAGGTGTGGCAGTCACCGGATGGCTCCGTGGTGAACGCGTCGTACTACTTCCAGGACATGGCTTCTGTACGCGAGTTATCGGAGTTCTCCACCCACCAAACGGCCAAGGGGCAATACGAGCGCTGGTACGACGGATACCAGATCGTCGTCAGCGAGATCCGGGCGGCGTACGGCGATGGCCGCCTGCCGCACGTCAGCCAATTGCCGGAATCCTGAAAACCCCGACTACAAGGTAGAGATGGTCCGCGTGGTGAACGTGGCGGCGGGAGAGTCGGCCGTTAGTAGTTCGGTCAGCGCCTTCGCCGCGCCTTCTGCCTGATCGCGGGCCTTGAGCCCCAATCCGTCCAAGATGAACAAGGCGCTGGTTGTCGACGTGGTCAGGCGAGTGCGCACGCCTTGGCGCCAGTTCCAGCGGCGACAGGTCACGCCGATGTCATCCCGCCACACCACTTCACCGGGGGCGGCCGAGTCGAGGAAGGGTTCGCCGTTGGCTACCGTGTCGAAGGACTCATCCCCGTTCGCCACGGTCAGCCGCGGCGCCCCCGCGTAGCCGAGGAGATCCTCACCGCCGACGGGGATGAGGTGCATCACGGACACGGCGTTGTAGGTGTCGGTCAGCCTGTCGATTCGGGGAAGTCCGGCCTCGATACGGCGCAGAAGAGCTTCGACACTGGACCTTCCCTCCCGAGGCTTGACACCGAAGGCGGTATAGGCCGTTCGCCACTCCTGAATCTCGGGTAAGTCATGGGGATCATGACCATCGAGACGAATCAGGGCTTGCGCTTCCGCTTTGCGCAGCAGTGCTTCGCTCGCAGGTGTTGTCGGCCCGGGAGTGAGTCCGGTCGCGACGATGAGCACGGCGACGTAGTCCGGACGGAGCACGAAGACTGCTGGGTCGATTGACGCAGCGCTCAGGTCACCCCTCCAACCGGCAGTCATGGCCGGATCCGCGCCATCGGTTCAAGGACGGTCATGGCGAACCGCACTGTCTTGCGTCCGCTGCACCCGTACGAGTGAGCGACGTCGGCGGCAAAGCTCGCTCCATCTCCGGTTTGTAGTTCATGTTCCTCACCGGCCACCACAAGGTGGAGACGCCCGGTGTTCACATGAATCAACTCACGTGTACCGATCCGGTGCGCCTCGGATTCATAAAACTCACCGGGTTGCAAAGTCCAGTCCCATAGTTCGAGCATGTCGGACGACGCCACTAGTTCGGCTGTTCCGCCAAGCTCCCCACGCCACAACGGCATTCGCTCCGCCCGTCGCATGATTGTGCTGGATCCGCTCCTGGGCCTGTCCTCGACCAATTCGGTCAGGGCGATCTGCAGGGCGGTAGCCAGCCGCAGGAGTGTGGCGATGCTGGCGTTCGCGGTGCCGCCCTCGACGTTGATAATCATCCGTCGGCTGACGCGGCTGCGTTCGGCGAGTTGGTCCAAGGTCAACCCGCGCGCGGTTCGTGCCTCGCGCACTCGCCGTCCAACGGCAGACGGCATCTCGTCCACCAACGACTCAACTGACATCTGTCACCCCTCAAGTGCCCTGAGGGTGCATGATTCTGCCCTAGCTGGCAGTGGTTGGGAAGGTCGGGATGGTGATCGCCCTGGGAACTCCGCGCTGATCGTTCGTCATCGCTTTGGCTGACTGATGCATGCCCTCTTACTTCTGGCCCACGACGATGTCCTGCCGGTTCTTCCCACTGGGACGTCCTAGTTGGACCGATCCTGGATCTCCTACAGGTGGTCGGTGGGGTGACAGGTGGCACGACTGATGGGATCGGAGCGGGGCCAGTCCTTCTGGCGCCGTTAGGCGGCCTCCACCTCGTCGATGCGCGGGACGTCAGCTACGGGTGTCGCGGCCGTGGCCGACGCTCGGCTAACCTGCAAATTCATTCAATCGAGGAGCCAGCATGCCGGAGCTCGACTACGCATTCCTCGCTGACTTTGCCCGAGCGAAGAATGGATCCTTGGATGCGCTGTCCATTGGCATTGACACAATCGCCGTCCCGCAACTACCTGCCAGCGTCCAACTGGTGCTTGCGCTCCGACTTCACTTCGATCGGATCGATTGCGAGAGTAGCCACCTGATCGAGACGATCGTTCAGGATCCGGATGGCAGCAGGCTCGCGGAGGTGCATGTCAATGCTGAGTCAGTTTGGCCGCCGATGGACCCGGTGGGGGACCGCGTCAACGTTGAGGTCGTTCTCCCGCTGCTGCTACCGCTGTCGACGGTAGGACCGCATTCGGTCGAGATCGGCATCGACGGCACCCCGCATAAGACCATCACGTTCACGATTGGCCTTGCTCAGGGGGCACCCTGAGCCCACTGTGCCGCGATGTCGTCGGTCACCCTGCCCACCTGGGCGAGTCGATCGGGGCCAACCATCGAGTTCGCCGGATGCATGACGCTGCCCGGTGAACTGGGCGCCCATTGCCGGCAGCACAGGGGTACCGTCGTATCCATGACGGAGCAGCAGCCCTATGAAGTGGTCGAGCGTTACCCGGACTTCGAACTACGCAACTACCCACGGCACGTCGTCGCCGAAGTCACCATCCAGACCTCCTTCGAGAACGCGGGCACTGTGGCATTCCGTGCCCTCTTCGGCTACATCTCGGGTCAGAACCGGTCACGTACCTCCGTTGCCATGACGGCTCCTGTCGTGCAGTCGACAGGGGCGTCACAGAAGATCGCGATGACGGCGCCAGTCGTACAGCATGGTGACGCCGCAGGAGAGCAAACCGTCGCCTTCGTATTGCCGTCCACCATGACGCAGGACGACGCACCTCAGCCGACGGATCCGGCGGTCACCTTGCGAACGGTCGAGTCGAGTTTGGCGGCAGCGACTCGGTACTCGGGTCGCTGGTCGCAGT